>DASQAL010000135.1:0-8475 GCA_035635775.1 Candidatus Acidiferrum sp. | reverse complement strand
CCCTGACCGAGACGACCCGCAAGTTCAAGCGCATCCGGCGGTGAAGAATCGTGAAGCAGTGGCCCAGGCGCCACTGGGCATGAGCCAAGTGGTGGGGGGGCTTGGGGGAGGAGCGGCGCCGCTCCCCCCCAATACAAATATGCCGTTAGGGGGTCTGTCATGACTGGAGCACAGTTTGGTGCCGTGATCTTGGGCCTGATCGTAGTGGCGGTGGTGGTCGCCATTGCCGTGTGGCTGATGAACTGGCTGTATCTGCGGTCGTCGAAGGAGCGCGCCTTCGTGCGCACCGGCCTCGGGGGCCAGAAGGTGGTGATGAACGGCGGGGCCTTCGTGCTGCCGATCGTCCACGAGGTGGTGCCGGTCAACATGAACACGCTGCGGCTCGAGGTGTCACGCGGGCGGGACAAGGCCCTGATCACCAAGGATCGCATGCGGGTGGACGTCGTCTCCGAGTTCTACGTGCGCGTGCAGGCGGGGCCGGAGGCCATCGCGTCGGCGGCCCAGACCCTGGGCCAGCGCACGCTGGAGCCGGAGACGCTCAAGGAGCTGGTCGAGGGCAAGTTCGTGGACGCGCTCCGCACGGTGGCCGCCGAGATGACCATGGAGGAGCTGCACGAGAAGCGCGGGGAATACGTCAAGCGGGTGAAGGGCGTGGTGGCGGCCGACCTCCTGCAGAACGGGCTCGAGCTGGAAGCGGTCTCGCTCACCCAGCTCGACCAGACCGCCATGGAGTTCTTCAATCCGTCCAACGCCTTCGACGCGGAGGGCCTCACCCGGCTCACCGAACAGATCGAGCGGCGCAAGAAGATCCGCAACGACATCGAGCAGGACACCATGATCCAGGTGCGCAACAAGAACCTGGAGACCGAGCGCCAGGCCCTCGACATCGACCGCGAGCTGGAGTACGCGCGCCTGTCCCAGGAGCGCGAGCTCGAGATGGAGCGGGCATCCCAGCGGTCGGACGTGGCCCGCCAGCGCGCCGAGAAGGAGCAGGAGGCCGAGCGGGCCCAGATCGGGGCGCGGGAAGCAGTGGACCGGGCGCGCATCACCTCGGAGCGGGCGGTGGAGGAGGAGCGCATCCTCAAGGAGAGCGGGGTGCAGCAGCTCGAGATCGGGCGGCGGCAGGCGGTCGAGCTGGCCGAGCAGCAGCGCGCCATCGCGGTGGCCGGGCAGTCGAAGGCGCAATCGGAGGCGCAGGGCGCGGCCGATCTGGCGCGGGCCAAGGCGGTGGCCGAGGAGGAGCGCGTCTTCACCGCGCGCGAGACCGAGGTGGCCGAGCGGCGCAAGCGCATCGACCTGATCGGCGCCCAGCAGGAGGCGGAGCGGGACGCGGTGAGGGTGCGCGTCGGCGCGGAGGCGGAGAAGGCGGCGGCGGGCGACCGGGGCGCCGCGGTGCGCGCGGAGGCCGAGGCGTATGCCGACGCCGAGCGCGTGCGGGCGATGGCCGCGCGCATCCGCAACGAGGTGGAGGCGGAAGGGACCCGGCTGATGAACGAGGCCCAGAACCTGCTGTCCCCGGAGGCGCGCCTGTCCGCGATGCGCATCCGGCTGATCGACAAGCTGGAGGGCATCATCCGCGAGTCGGTGAAGCCGATGGAGCGCATCGAGGGCATCAAGATCCTGCAGGTGGACGGTCTCGGCGGGGGAGGCGGTGGCCGCGGCGACGGGCGCGACAGCGGCGGTAGCTTCGCCGACAACATGGTGAACTCCGCGCTCCGCTTCCGCGCGCAGGCGCCCCTGGTGGACCAGCTCCTGCGCGAGATCGGCGTGGATTCCGGCGACGTCGGCAAGGCGGCCCGCGGCCTGCTCGACCGCGGCCAGAGTGCGGTGCTGCCCCGGGCCGGCGAAGGCGAGTCCGGGCCCGGCGAGTAGCCGGGTAAGGACGACGCGAACATGATCAACGTAGCCAGGTTTCTGAGCAATGCGGTGGGGGGGTCTGGGGGAGGAGCGGCGCCGCTCCCCCCCAGCTCAGAATGATCAAGGTCTACGTCTCGAGCGTGATCGACGCGCCCGCGGACGCGGTGTGGGCGGAGATCCGCGACTTCAACGGGCTGCCCAAGTGGACCCCGTTCGTGGCCGACTCGCGGATCGAAGGCGGGATGGCTCCCGACACGGTGGGCTGCGTGCGCAACTTCCGTCTCAAGGACGGCGGAGTCATCCGTGAGCAGCTCCTGACCCTCTCCGACTACGACTTCCAGTGTACGTACTCGATCCTGGAATCCCCGATGGGTGTGGACAACTACGTGGCCACGCTCAAGCTGACGCCGGTGACGGACGGCGGCCGCACCTTCGCGGAGTGGTGGGCCGAGTTCGACTGCGCCCCGGAGCGCGAGGGCGAGCTGGCCCAGAGCATCGGCCAGGACGTCTTCCAGACCGCCTTCGATTCCCTGAAGACCATGTTCCGCCGCTAGGGCCCCGATGATCCGGGTGACCCGGTCCGCGGTCATCGACGCGCCGATCGCGCGGGTGTGGGCCGTGCTGCGCGACTTCAACAGCCATACCGCGTGGCACCCGGTGGTGGCCGAGTCGGAGATCGAGGGCGGGGAGCCGTCCGACCAGATCGGCTGCGTGCGGCGGTTCACGCTGCGCGACGGCAACCGCATCCGCGAGCAGCTCCTGGCACTCTCGGACCGCGAGCACATCTCCACCTACTGCATCCTCGACGCGAGCGTGCCCCTCCGCCGGTACGTGGCCACGCTCCAGCTCAAGCGGGTGACGGACGGGGAGCGCACCTTCTGGCACTGGCAGTCCACCTTCGACGCGCCGCCGGGCCGCGAGCGCGAGCTGGCCAACATGGTCGGCGCCGGCGTCTATGAAGGCGGCTTCGAGGGCCTGCGCGCCTATCTGCGGCGCTCGCGCCACGCCCCGGATCGCGCCGCGGCGGCTGGGCGCGCGGTCGCGGCCGGGGAGGCCATGCCCGCGCAGGGTGTGGTGGTCTCCGCTTTCGGCGGCCCCGAGGTGCTGCGCCTCCAGTCACTGCCCGCGCGCCCGCCCGGCCCGGGCGAGGTGCGCATCCGGCAGACCGCGGTCGGCGTCAACTACATCGACGTCTATGTGCGCGCCGGCCTGTATCGCCTGATCGAGCCGCCCGCGGCGCTCGGCATGGAGGCGGCCGGCGTGGTCGTGGACGTGGGCGACGGCGTCGCGCACCTGCTGCCCGGCGACCGCGTCGCCTATGCCTGCACGCCCCCCGGCGCCTACGTGGGCGCGCGCACGATGCCGGCCGACCAGGTCGTCGTGCTCCCGGACGACGTGGACGAGGAGACGGCCGCCGCGCTGATGCTGAAGGGCATGACCGCCGCCTACCTGCTGCATCGCACGCATCGCGTGCGCGCGGGCGAGACGGTCCTGGTGCACGCCGCCGCGGGCGGCGTCGGGCTCTTCCTCTGCCAGTGGGCCAAGGCGCTCGGCGCGAAGGTGATCGGCACCGTCTCGACCGACGAGAAGGCCCGGCTCGCGCGCGCGAACGGCTGCGAGCTGCCGCTGGTCGGCCGCGACTATCGCTTCGCCCCCGCGGTGAAGGCCGCCACCAACGGCCGCGGCGCGGACGTGATCTACGACGGCCTCGGCCGCGCCGGCATGGAGGAGAACCTGGAGGCGCTCGCCCTCTGCGGCCACTGGGTGAGCTACGGCCAGGCGAGCGGTCCGCTGTCGCCCATCGGCCCGGAGGCCCTGGCCGCCAAGTCGCTGACCCTGAGCCGCCCGGTGGTATTCCACTACACGGCGGAGCGCGCGGCGTTGAACGAGATCGCGCAGCAGACCTTCGAGGCGCTCCGCGCCGGGGTGATCCGGGTGGAGGTACGACACCGCTACCCGCTCGCCGCGGCGGCGGAGGCCCATCGCGACCTGGAGGCGCGGCGCACCACCGGCCCGCTGGTGCTGCTGCCTTAGACTGGGGTCAGGTCTTGAAATACGACATTTGCCGCACCGCGGTGTCGTAATTCAAGACCTGACCCCATCTACGCGAGCAGCTTCTTGTAGGTTTCTTCTTCGAAGCCGACGATCAGCGTGCGGCCTCGGCGCAGCGTAGGCGCGCGGAGATTGCCGGTCGGCCCGAGCAGCAGGCCCAGCAGTGTCGCGCGGTCTGGCTTCGCGCGCTTGAGATCGACGTGCTCGACCTTCTTGCCCTTGGCCACGTAGAGCTCGTCCACGCCGGCGAGGACGTCGAGCGCGGCCGCGCCCTTGATGGTGGCCTTCTTCGCGTCGGCCTGCTGCGTCACCGTCACCTTGTGCTTGGCAAGGAACCCTTGCGTCTTGGCGCAGGTCATTCAGCCCTTGCGGTGGTAGCTCCAGTCGATCTTGGCCATGTTGGTTCTCCTCAGTGGGTGTAGCGGCGCGCGTACTGCGCCACGCAGGCCGCCTCGAGCTGGGCAGGATCGCGGTAGCCGTCGGCGAAGCGCTCGACCGAGATCGGCGCGAGATCGGGATCGCTCTTGCCGTCCACGATCAGGTCGGCCAGCGCGCGGCCGGTGGCGGGGGAGAGGCTGAGCCCGCCCACGCAGCACCCCGAGGCGACGTAGAGACCGTCGAGCCCAGGGACGCGGCCCACGATCGGCCGGCCGTCGGGCGTCATGGTGGGCGCGCCACCCCGGTGCACCGCGACCTTGGCGTCGCGCAGGACGGGGAAGTGGGCGGCCACCTCGTTCACCAGCGCGCGCAGCACGCCCAGGTCCAGCTCGAGCGCGGCGATCTGGAAGCCGGGCGGCAGGCCTTCGCGCCCGAGCACGCGCGGGGCGTCCTCGTAGCCGCCGAAGAGCAGCCCGCCCTGCTCGTAGCGCACGTACACGCTGGCCTCGACCAGGCGCACGATGGGCTGCAACGGCTCCACGCCGGGAATCGGCTCGGTGATGAAGAGCTGGTGGCGGACGGGAATGAGCGGGAGCTTGATGCCGGCGCCGGCGGCGACGCGCGCGGTCCAGCCGCCGGCGGCGTCCACCACCACCGGCGCGCGGATCTCGCCGCGCGGGGTCATGACGCCGGTGGCCCGGCCCCCCTCGCTCAGCAGGCCCTGCACGGGGGTGAAGGGAAGCAGGCGCACGCCCAGCTCGCCCGCGCGGGTGGCGAAGCCGATCGCGACCTTGGCCGGATCCACCCAGCCGTCGCTCGGCACGTGCAGGATCGAGCGCGCCGCGCCCGGCTTGAAGTGGGGCGCGAGCCGATCGGCCTCCGCGGCGTCGATCAGGCGCGCCTCGATGCCGCAGGCGCGCGCGGTCTCCTGCGCCACCCGCACCCGCGCCACCGCCGCGTCGGTATAGGCCGCGCGCAGGCTGCCGGAGCGGTGGAAGTCCACCGTGCGCCCCATCTCGCTCTCGAAGCGCTCGAACGCCTCGCAGGCCTCGTGGCGCAGCCGCGCGAGGGTGGGCAGCGTGTCGGCTTTGCTGGTGAGCCCGGCCGCGCGCGGGGAGGTCTGCGAGCCCAGCGCGTGCTGGTCCACCAGCGTGACCTTGAGGCCGCGCTTCGCCAGGTGGTACGCGGTGGCGGCGCCGAAGGCGCCCGAGCCGATGACGACCGCGTCGGTGGTGGAGGCGACTGTTGATGATTCGGGGGCCATCTCAGGCGAGCCTCGAGCCGTGCGCGGTCTCTTCGTCGGTGACCGGCCGGCGGCCGCGCAGGAAGTCGAAGTCCACGCCCTCGTCCGCCTGGAGCACGTGATCGAGGAACATGCGGAGGTAGCCGCTGGTGACCCCGTCCGGCCTCGGCTTCCACGCCGCGCGGCGCTGAGCAAGCTCCTCATCGGGCACGCGCAGGGTCAGCCGGCGCTCCGGCACGTGCAGCTCGATCTCGTCGCCCTGCCGCACCAGCGCCAGGGGCCCGCCCACCGCGGACTCCGGGGTCACGTGCAGCACCACGGTGCCGTAGGAGGTGCCGCTCATCCTCGCGTCCGAGATGCGCACCATGTCCTTCACGCCCGCCCGCAGCAAGCGCGCGGGCACCGGCGCGGCACCCCACTCGGGCATGCCGGGGCCGCCCTTCGGCCCGGCCTGCTTGAGCACCAGCACGGAATTCTCGTCGATGGGCAGCGACGGGTCGTCGATGCGCCGCTCGAGATCGAGGTGATCCTCGAACACCACCGCGCGGCCGCGATGAATCATCAGGTGCGGGGAGGCGGCCGACTGTTTCAGGACCGCCCCGCCCGGGCAGAGGTTGCCGGTAAGGATCACGGTGCCGCCCTCGGGCTGGAGCGGCAGCGCCAGCGGCCGGATGATGTCGGAGTCGTGGCAGGGCGCGTCCGCTACGTTCTCCCGCAGGGTCTTGCCGTTCACGGAGAGGGCGCCGCCGTCCAGCATCGGCAGCAGCTCGCGCAGCACCGCGGGCACGCCGCCCGCGTAGTAGAAGTCCTCCATCAGGTGCTTGCCCGACGGCCGCACGTTGGCCAGCAGCGGCGTCGTCCGCGAGAGCTCGTCGAAGCGCCGGAGCGGCAGCGGCACGCCGGCGCGCCCCGCGAGGGCCACCAGGTGCACGATCGCGTTGGTGGAGCCGCCCAGCGCCATGTCCGCGCGGATGGCATTGTCGAAGGCCGCCGCGGTGAGGATCTCGGAGGGCTTGGGCCCGCGCGCCAGCGCGATCTCCACCGCGCGGCGGCCCGACATCTCGGCCAGCACCAGGCGCCGCGAGTCCGGCGCGGGGATCGCCGCGTTGCCCGGCAGGGCCAGGCCCAGCGTCTCCGCCATCGCGGCCATCGTGGACGCGGTGGCGTCCTGGGTACTTTGGTGCCCGAATTTCCGGCGTGATCGCACGGGATGTTTCATCTTAAGCGGTGAGGGAGAGATTCGCGAGCGGCGAGGAACTGTCATGACGGAGACGCAGGGATGAGCCTCGTGGTCGGCCGCCGGAAGGGGCGTCGCCGGTCCGGGACCGAGCCGCCGCGGGGCGCGCCGTGGTCCGAGCCTCAGCCCGTCCCGCAGGGCCGGCCGCCGGTGCCCGCTTTCAGCCTCGCCGTGTTACCCGCCTCGCTCGCGCCCTGGGTCGCGGACATCGCCGATCGGGTCCAATGCCCGCCGGACTTCGTCGCCGTGGGCGTCATGGTGGCGGCGGCCGCGGTCATCGGGCGGCAGATTGCGATCCGGCCGAAGCGGCAGGACGACTGGGCCGTGGTGCCCAACCTCTGGGGGCTCGCGGTCGGCCCGCCGGGGAGCCTGAAGAGTCCGGCCCTCGCGGAAGCGCTCCGACCCCTGCGGCGGCTCATCACCGACGCCCAGGCGCGGTATGAGGAGCACCGGCTGGCCCAGCACATTCGGGTGGCCGAGCAGAAGGCGCGGCGCCACGATCTCGCCCGGCGGTGGCGCGAGGCCGTCGCGGAGCAAACGCCGACGGAGGCCCTCCGGGAGCCCATGGCGGCGGCACGGCGGGACTCGCCGCCGGTGGAACAGCGGTACCTGGTCAACGACACGACCGTGGAGAAGCTGGGCGAGCTGCTGAACCAGAATCCCAACGGCCTGCTGCTGTTTCGGGACGAGCTGAGTGGCTTCCTGCACACGATGGAGCGGCCGGGGCATGAAAACGACCGGGCCTTTTACTGCGAGGCCTGGAACGGCACGGGGGCGTACACGTACGATCGGATCGGGCGGGGGACGCTGCACATTCGGGCCGCCTGCCTCTCCGTGCTGGGGGGGATCCAACCGGGCCCGCTCGAACGCTACCTGCGAGAGGTCTTTGCCGGGCGCGGGAATGACGGGCTGCTCCAGCGCTTCCAACTGGCGGTGTGGCCCGACGGCGGGGGGCCGTGGCGGAATGTCGACCGCTGGCCGAACGCGGACGCGCAGGCGCGCGTGACCGAGGTCTTCCAGCGCCTGACCCGCCTGGCGCCGGCCGTGCTCGGCGCCGCGGAGCTCACGCCGGACGAGGTGCCGTTTCTGCGCTTCGAGGCAGCAGCCCAAGAGCGCTTCGACGCGTGGCGGGGGGACCTCGAGCAGACGCTGCGCGCCGAGGCGGACCATCCGGTGTGGCTGTCGCACGTGGCGAAGTATCGCTCGCTGATGCCGTCGCTCGCGTTGATCGGGCATCTGATCGACGGCGTGGCCGGCGGGCCGACCGGGCCCGTCTCGGGCGGCGCGGCGGCCCGGGCGGTGGCCTGGTGTGAGTATCTGCAGGGGCATGCGCGGCGTCTCTACGCGAGTGTCACCGACCGGGCGCAGGTGGCGGCCGCGCTGCTGGCGGCCCAGCTCACGCACGGCCGGCTGCCCAGCCCGTTCACGGCCCGGGACGTGTACCGGAACGAGTGGACGGGCCTGACGGAGCCCCGGGTCGTGCAGGGCGCGCTCGAAGGCTTGGCCGAGCTCGGGTGGCTGCGGCCGGATGCGGTCAAGGCCCGTGACGGCGGGCGGCCCACCGTGCGGTTCCGGATCAACCCGCGGCTCCTGGCGGGCCGGCAACCGATCGCGCCACGTCCCTCCGAAGGCCCGACCCTCCTGACATCGCCCGGGTAGCGAACAGCTCGACCGAGGTTCTGTCAGTTTTGTCGGTTACCCGGGTGTC
>DASQAL010000134.1:0-19353 GCA_035635775.1 Candidatus Acidiferrum sp. | reverse complement strand
CATGTTGGCGCCGCGGCGCGCGCCGCCCTGCTTCACCGCCTCGGTGGCCGCGTTGAACACGCGCAGGAAGGAGACCGGGCCGGACGCCCGCCCGCCCGTCGAGTGGACGACGTCGTCCTTCGGGCGGAGGCGGGAGAAGGCGAACCCGGTGCCGCCGCCCGACTGCTGGATGATGGCCGCCGCCTTCACCGACTCGAAGATCTCCTCCATCGAGTCGCCCACCGGCAGCACGTAGCAGGCGGAGTACTGGAGCGCGTTCTCCTTGCCCGCGTTCATCAGCGTGGGGGAGTTGGGTAGGAAGAAGCCCTCGACCATCATGTCGTAGAAGGCGGCCGCCACCTCCCCGACCGCGGCCGCGCTCCGCCCGAAGCGGCTCTCCGCGGCGGCGATGGCCATGGCCACCCGCCAGCACATCTCCTCCGGGGTCTCGCGTACCTGCCCCTGCTCGCGCGCGAGATACCGCTCGCGCAGGACCCGCAGGGCCGGCTCGGACCAGCGGCCCACCTTGGACGGTCGCGTTTCGGACGGCATGACGCCTTTTCCCACCCCTTCCCATGGTATTCCCGGCCGCGCGCACACCTGCGCGTGGGGTACCTTGCCGACTATCTCACAAACTTGACTACAGTCCAAAGGTCCTTACAATTGGGCGGAATTGACTCCTTCAGGCGCCTCTCGCGGTCCCGATCCCGGGTGGACCACTCCATGGCACGGGCTCGGATTGCACGAGGCGGTGATGCGGGCGGGCCGCACGCGGCTGCGGCCCATCATCATGACCAGCCTCACCACCGTGGTCGGCTCGATCCCGATGGCCCTGGGCATCGACGTGGGCAGCGAGGCCAACGCCCCGCTCGCCCGCGCGGTCATCGGCGGCCTGACGATCTCCACGATGCTGACACTGGTGCTGATCCCAACGCTCTACGTGATGCTCGAGGAACGCTTCCCGCGCCGCGTCCCGGCGACGGAGGGCGCGCCCGCGCTGTAGGGAGACATGGCATGATCCGGTGGCCCTTCCCCCGTTCCCTCGTCCTGGTCCTCGCTCTCGCGGCACTGCCTTCCCCGGTCGGGGCCCAGACCCCCGCCCCCGCGCCCCCGGTCACGCCGGTCCCGCCCCCGCCGACCCGCACCGCGCCGCCGATGCCGACGCGGGAGCCGCTGCCCGCGCCGCCCGGCATTCGGCCGTTCCCCACCCCGCTGGAGCTGGTGGGCCGCGAGCTGACGATCGAGGAGGCGGTCAACATCGGAATGGAGAACGCGCCGAAGATCGTGGCGCGCATCGGCGACTACGTGGCGTCCCAGCAGCGCGTGAACCAGGCCCTCGCCCCCCTGCTGCCCCAGCTGTCCGCCTCCGGCGGCTACGGCCGGGCCCGCCAGCTCACCAGGATCACCGGACGCGCCTTCCACGACGACTTCGGCTCCGCGAGCGTGACCGCGTCGCAGCTGCTCTTCGACTTCGGCCGGACGTGGGCGGCCAAGGACGTGGCCAAGTTGAGCGCGGAGGCCGTGAAGGAGGTGCTCGAGACCCAGAAGCTCGACATCTCCCAGCTCGTGAAGACCCAGTACTACACCCTGCTCCTCTCCAAGCGGCTGGTCGAGGTGAACGTGACCGCGCTCGAGCGGGCCGAGGTCAACCTCCGCAGCGCCCAGGGCTTCTTCCAGGTGGGCACCCAGCCCAAGTCCTTCGTGACGCGGGCCGAGGTGGACGTGGCCAACGGGCGGGTCAATGTGATCCGCGCCCAGAACGCGGTGAGCCTGGCGCGGGTCGCGCTCAACACCGCGATGGGCATCGCGGTCAACGCGCCCACCGAGGTGAAGGACCTCCTCGCCTACGAGCAGTTCCCGATGAACCGCGACGCGCTGGTGGCCGAGGCGATCAAAAACCGACCGGAGTACCGTCAGGTCAAGGCGCAGGCTGAGGCGGCCGACGCCTTCGTCCGCCAGACCTTCCGGGACTTCTTCCCGAACCTCTTCGGCAGCGGGACCTATGGGGTGGCCGGCGTGACCGGTGGGTCTGCCAATTCGCGAAGCACCAGCGGCTTCATCGATTCCGGCAACGAGTGGAACGTGGGCCTCACCCTGAACTGGTCCATCTTCGACGGCGGCGGCAAGGTCGCCCGCTACAAGGAAGCGAAGGCCAACCTCGAGGCGTCCGTGGCCCGGGTGCGCGACGCCGAGCTGCAGGTCTGGCAGAGCGTCGAGCAGTCGTACCTGAACCTGGGCGAGGCCGAGGAGCGGATCGGCGCCGCCGGCAAGGCGGTGGAGTCGGCCGAGGAGAACTACCAGCTCGCGCGGGGACGGTTCGATGCGGGCGTCGCCAACATCATCGAGCTCACCGACGCCCAGCTCGCGCTCACCCAGGCTCAGTCCACCGAAGCGCAGGCCCTCTCGGACTACCGCATCGCGATCGCCAACCTGGAGCGGGCCCTCGGCCGCCGCTAGGAATACCGGGCGCACCTGGCGCGTCTGACCATCATGAAACGCCGCCTGCTCTGGATCGTCGGGATCGTGGTCGCCGCAGGAGCGATCAGCGGGGGCTACCTCTACACCCAGGGCATCGGGGCCCGCCCCGCCTTCCGCACCGCCGCGGTGGCCCGCGGTCCCCTCACCTCCGCGGTCTCGGCCACCGGCACGCTCAACGCGGTCATCACGGTGCTGGTCGGCTCCCAGATCTCCGGGCAGGTCAAGGAGCTCTTCGCGGACTTCAACTCGCAGGTCAAGAAAGACCAGGTCATCGCCCGCATCGATCCCGAGATCTTCGAGGCGAAGGTGAGCCAGGTGAAGGCCCAGGTGGACGCGGCCCAGGCGTCGGTGCTGAACCAGCAGGCCGCGGTGGAGAAGACGCGCGCGGACCTCGAGAACGTCCGCGCCGCGTTGGCGGCCGCGCGGGCCCAGACCGCCAAGTCTCAGGTCACGGTCGTCGACTCCAAGCGCACGCTCGGCCGCAACCGCGACCTGCGCCAGCGCGGCCTCATTGCGCAGGTCGACGAGGACACCGCCGAGGCCGTCTACGACTCGGCGGTGGCCCAGGTGGAGGCGTCGAAGGCCCAGGAGGACGCCCAGGTCTCGGCGGTGCGGGCGGCGGAGGCGCAGCTCCGGGTCTCGGAGGCGATGCTGAAGAACGCGGCGGCCCAGGTCGTGCAGAACGAGGCGGCCCTACGTCAGGCGGAGGTGGATCTGGAGCGCACCTTCATTCGCGCCCCGGTGGACGGCACCGTGGTGGGGCGCAGCGTGGACGTGGGCCAGACCGTCGCGGCGAGCCTCCAGGCCCCGACCCTGTTCACGATCGCCCAGGACCTGCGCAACATGCAGGTGGACACCAACGCGGACGAGGCCGACGTGGGCCGGATCAAGGTCGGCCAGACCGCCACCTTCACGGTGGACTCCTTCCCGGGCCGGACCTTCACCGGCGAGGTCGTCCAGATCCGGAAGGCCCCGCTCGTGGTCCAGAACGTCGTCACCTACGACGTGGTGGTGAGCGCCAAGAATCCCGAGCAGCGACTCCTCCCCGGCATGACCGCCAACGTGCGGATCATCATCGAGCAGAAGGAGGGCGTGCTCCAGGTCCCGAACGCGGCGCTCCGCTTCCGGCCGCCCGGGATGGAAGCCCCGGAGCGCGAGCGGGCCGCCCGTCCGGGACAGGGCGGCGGGCGCGGGGGCGGGGCGCCCGCCGGGCGCGTGTGGGTGGTCGGGCCCGACGGCAAGCCGGCCGCGATCCCGCTGCAGCTCGGCATCGGCGACGGCACCTACACCGAGGTGGCCAAGGGTGAGCTCAAGGAAGGCCAGCAGGTGATCGTCGGCGTCATCGTCCCGGGCGACCGGCCGCAGCAGCCAGGCGCTCCGCCGCGCCTGAGACTCTGAGATGGCGGCGGCTCTCATCGCGACCGAGGACCTCGTGAAGGACTATCATCTGGGCACGCGGCGGATCCACGCGCTGCGAAAGGTCTCGGTCTCCATCCAGCCGGGCGAGTTCGTGACGGTGATGGGGCCGTCCGGCTCCGGCAAGTCAACCTTCATGAACCTGCTGGGCTGCCTGGACACTCCGACCGCGGGGCAGTACCACCTCGACGGGCTCGACGTCTCCCGCATGGGCCGCGACCGGCTCGCGCGGGTGCGCAACGAGAAGATCGGCTTCGTGTTCCAGACCTTCAACCTGCTGCCGCGCACCTCCGCGCTCGAGAACGTGGAGCTGCCCCTGCTCTACAGCGCGACCCTGGGGCGCGACCGGCAGGCTCGGGCCCGCGCCAAGCTGGCCGCGGTCGGCCTCTCGGAGCGGGAGCACCATCACCCGGCCCAGCTCTCGGGCGGGCAGCAGCAGCGGGTGGCCATCGCGCGCGCCCTCATCAACGATCCGGTCTTGATCCTGGCCGACGAGCCCACCGGCGCGCTCGACTCGCATACCGGCGTGGAGATCATGGCGCTCTTCCAGGATCTCAACCGGGAGGGGATCACGGTGGTGGTGGTGACCCACGAGGCCGACATCGCCCGCTACGCCGGCCGCGTGCTGACCTTCCGCGACGGCCGGCTGATCCGGGACGAGCAGATCCGCGACCGGCTGGTGGCGCGCGAGCTGCTCGCCAGCCTGCCCCGTGGAGACGAGCAGGAGGAGGAGGACGTGGAGGCGGAGGTCTCCTCCCCATGAACGTCCTCGCGAGCGCGCGCATCGCGGTACGGGCCCTCCGGGTCAACAAGCTCCGGAGCGCGCTCACCATGCTGGGCATCGTCATCGGGGTGGGCGCGGTCATCACCATGGTGGCGGTGGGCGCCGGGGCGCAGGCCCGCGTGGCCGAGCAGATCCAGAGCCTGGGCGCGAACCTCATCATCATCTGGCCCGGCACCGTCAACCTGGGCGGGGTGCGGCTCGGGGCCGGCGCCCAGGCCACGCTGTCCGAGGACGACGCCCTGGCCGTCGAGCGCGACATCCCGCTCGTCGAGGTAGTCGCCCCTTCCGTTCGCGGTACCGCCCAGGTCGTCTACTCCAATCTCAACTGGTCCACCACGATCCTGGGGGTGACTCCTGAATACCTCCCGGCCCGCGATTGGGACGTGATCGCCGGGCGCTCGCTGACGCGGGAGGAGGTGGAGGGGGCGTCCAAGGTCGCGCTGGTCGGGCAGACGGTGGCGCAGAACCTGTTCGGCGACGAGGACCCGCTCGGTCAGGTCATCCGGATCAAGAAGGTGCCCTTCACCATCATCGGGATCTTGGATCGGAAGGGGCAGACGACCTGGGGACAGGACCAGGACGATCAGATCCTGATCCCGCTCTCCACCGCCAAGACCAAGGTCGTGGGCGGCAACCAGGCCAAGGGACGCGCGGTGGGCACCATCAGCATCAAGGTCCGAGAAGCGGGCCTCATGAAGGAGGCGGAGCACGAGGTCCGGGAGTTGCTGCGGCAGCGCCACCGCCTCCAGCCTCATCAAGAAGACGACTTCAACCTCCGCAACCTGGCCGAGGTGCTCCAGTCGCAGGAGGCGGCCTCCCGGGTGCTCACGATCCTGCTGGCCGCCATCGCCTCGGTCTCGCTGCTGGTGGGCGGCATCGGTATCATGAACATCATGCTGGTCTCGGTGACGGAGCGGACGCGCGAGATCGGCCTCCGGATGGCGGTGGGCGCGCGCGGGAAGGATATCCTCGCCCAGTTCCTGGTGGAGGCCGTGACCCTGTCCCTGATCGGCGGGGTCATCGGCGTCGGGGCTGGCCTGCTCGGCTCCTACGCGATCGCCTACTTCGCGGAGTGGCGCACCCTCCTGCAGTTCGACGCGATCCTGCTCGCCTTCGGCTTCTCGGCCGCGGTCGGCATCTTCTTCGGGTTCTATCCGGCGCGCAAGGCGGCCGGCCTCAATCCCATCGACGCGCTCCGGTACGAATGATCCTCCGCACCTTGCTCGCGGCGGTGGGAATCCTCCTCGCGCTCTCCCCGGCCGCCTGGGCCCAGACCGTCACGCCCCAATCCTCGTCGCGCCTGACGGTGAGCTTCACCACCGAGCGGGTGGGCAGCGGGCGCGTCCTGGTCTACGGCGAGGTGCGAAACGGCAGCAACGCGTCCTGCGAGCGCATCGTCGTGAGCGTGGAGGGGCTCGACGAGAACGGCCGCGTGGTGAGCCGCGGCCGCGCCTACGTCTTCGGCGTCGTGGCGTCGCGAGGCTCCTCGCCCTTCGAGGTGCGCATGCCGTCCCCGGGCTCCGAGCGCCGCTTCCGCGTGGAGATCGAGTCGTTCCAGTTCGTGTCCTCCGGGAACTGACGCGCCCGGATGTGAAGAAGCGGAAGCCGCGCCGCCCCGCCCGTCCCCGGCGCCGGATTCGCTCCCGCGCGCGTCGGGGCCGCGCGGTCCCGATCCCCGCCCCGCCCACCGCCCCGGTGACCACCGTCGCCGTGGCCAGTCAGGTCGAGCAGCGGGGCCTGCCCATCGTGGCGGAGCTGGCCCGCGTGGCGAGAGGCCCGGGCACGCCGCGCGTGAAGCTGGAAGGCGCGATGGAGATCCTCTTCGGGGCCTACGGCGAGAGCGATCCCGACTTCTCGGGGCTTTTCCTCCACGGCTGGATGCGGGCGCGCCACGACAAGCAGTTCCGGTTGACCCTCGCCTGGCAGCGCGAGCAGATCCGCCTCTCCCTGGAGGACATCCTGGTGGAAGGCGTCCGCGTCGGCGTCTTCCGGGCCGGGATGGACGCGGGCGCGGTGGCCGCGGTGATCGTGGGCGCCGCCGAGGGCTGCCTGCTGCAGGCCGCGACGGACGGCGGGGCGGTCACTGCCGAGCAGATCGTCCGCACCCTGCTGACCTTGGCAGTCGGGGGGGCCGTCGGGGGCGCGGTCAGCGGGGCTTGAGCTCGATCCGGTAGCCGTCCGGGTCCTGGATGTAGAGCGAGGGCCCGGAGCCGAAGGCTCCGCGCCGGGGCACCACGTCGCCATCCACCGTCACCCCGCGCGCCCGGAGCTCGTCGCGGACGCGACCGAGGTCGCCGCAGCGGATCGAGAGGCAGAAGTGGTCCAGGCCGCCGCCCTCCGCGCGCTCACCGGGCAGCAGATCGATCAGGTGCTCGCCGAAGCGTAGCTGCACCAGGGAGATCGGCTTGTTCACGTGGTCGAGCGTGCAGCCGAGCAGGTCGACGTAGAAGCGCTCGGACGCGGCCTGGTCGCGGACGTGGAGCACCAGGTGATCGAGGCCGAGCGGCTCGAAGGCGCGGCTCATCGCCTGAGCCCCACCGCGGCCAGGACGAGCACGCCCGCGAGCATGGCGGTGCCGTTCAGCAGGCCCGAGAGCCGGTGCAGGCGCGCGAAGGCCAGCGCCTCCGTGGAGACCGCGCCCGGGGCCGGGGCGCTCTGCCGCAGCGCCTCGCGGGCCGCGTGCGCGGCCGGGAGCACCACGAGCCAGGCGTAGAGGGTCGTAGCCAGCATCACGCCGACCAGCAGGAGCGGTAACCCGTCCCAGGGCCGGCGGGGGCCGAGCACGAACCGGACGCCGAGGCCGGCCAGCGCGAGAGCGCCCAGCGCCGCGCCCACCGCGTAGTAGCGCGGGAAGACCGCGCTGACGAAGCGGCCGGCCGCCTCGCGGTCGAGCGTGGAGAAGGCGGCGGGCGCCACGACCCCGGCGAAGAAGGCCATGATGCCGAGCCAGACCAGGACCGCCGCGGCGGGCAGGAGCTTCATCGCGCCCTACCATACCGGCGGCGCGACGGCATCGCAAGGCGGACGCCCGCGGCCGCGGTTGACAGTCGCGCGCGGGCCTTCTAGCATCGGCGCGATGCGCGCGGCCGCGGCGATCGTGATGCTCCTGGGCGCGGCGGGCGCCGCGTCCGCCCAGTCCCCGCTCGCCGCCGAGGTCCGCGCCCTCGCCGACCGCTACCACGAGCGCCCCGCGCGCATCGACACGCTCAGACCCTTGGTGACGCAGGCCGCGCAGGCCGACCCGCACGTGGACGGGCGCTTCACCGGCCTGCGCGTCGGGCTCGCCCGCACCCTGATCAAGCGCGGGCGCATCCCGGAGGCGCGGCGCGAGCTCCAGGCGGTGCTCGACGAGAAAACCCCATCGAACCCGGCGGACTGGACGCTGAAGGACTCGCCCGAGGCCCGCCGGCTCCTCGACGCGCTCCCGGGGCGCCCGTGAGCATCGGCCACACGATCCGGCGGCTGCGGCGCGAGGCCCCGCGGTGGCGGACCACCGCGCTGGCCGAGGTGGCGGCGCAGTGGCACGATCCCTTCCGCGTGCTCGTCGCCTGCCTGCTCTCCCTCCGCACCAAGGACGAGACCACCGGACCGGCGGCGGCGCGCCTCTTCGCGCTGGCCGACACCCCCGAGGGCATCCGGCGCCTCTCCCCGCGCGCGATCGAGCGGGCGATCTATCCGGTCGGCTTCTACCGGACGAAGGCGCGCGTGCTCCGCGGGATCAGCCAGGATCTATTGAGGCGCTTCGGCGGCGCGGTGCCCGACGACATCGACGCGCTGCTCACCCTCAAGGGGGTGGGCCGCAAGACCGCCAACCTGGTGGTCACCCAGGGCTTCAACAAGCCGGGCATCTGCGTGGACGTGCACGTGCACCGGATCTCCAACCGCTGGGGGTACGTCAAGACGCGCACCCCGGAAGAGACCGAGACGGCGCTCCGCCGCACCCTGCCCCGCCGTTACTGGATCGGCTACAACGATCTGCTCGTGTCGTTCGGCCAGAACATCTGCCTGCCCGTCTCGCCCCGCTGCTCGGAGTGCCCGATCCGTCCTGGCTGCCCGCGCCGCGGCGTCGTCCGCTCCCGCTAGGCGATCGGGTCAGAACCGCCGACGCAGGCGCCTCAGGAGCGCGAGGGCTTCGCGGTCGGCGCGCGGCTCCGGGTCCTTCGGCGTCTCGAGCGCCATCGGCACCCGCGCGAAGCGCCGGTCGTTCATCAGCCAGCGGAAGGGCTCCACGCCCAGGTGGCCGCGGCCGATCTTCTCGTGGCGGTCGAGGCCGGAGCCGAGCGGCTGGCGGGCGTCGTTGAGGTGGAACGCGCGCACGCGCCTCGTGCCGAGCAGCCGGCGGCAGCGCGCCATCGCGCTCCGGTAGCCCAGGGCGGTGCGGATGTCGTAGCCCGCCGCGAAGAGATGGCAGGTGTCGAGACAGATGCCCACGCGGGCCGGCTCGCGCACCGCGGCCACGATGGCGGCCAGCTCCTCGAAGGACCGGCCGATGGTGGAGCCACCGCCCGCGGTGTTCTCCAGCACCACGCGCACGCGGTAGCCGCGCGTCCGCTCGTGCAGCAGGTCGATGGCGCGGCCGACCCGCTGGATGCCGTCGTCCAGCCCCGTCTCGCGATGAGAGCCCGGGTGGATCACCACGAACGGCAGCCCGAGCGCCTCCGCCCGCTCCAGCTCGTCGTGGAAGGCGTCCACCGCGCGGCGCCACTCCGCGGCCACCGGCGTGGCCAGGTTGATCAGGTAGTTGGCGTGGGCGAAGACCACCCGGATCCCGGTCGCCTTCCAGGCGGCCCGGAACTCGCGGACCTCGCTGTCCGTGTACGGGCGGGCCGCCCACTGGCGCTGGTTCTTAAGGAAGATCTGCACCACCGAGCAGCCTACCTCGCGCCCACGCGTGAGCGCGAGGGTGAGGCCGCCCGCGATGGACATGTGCGCGCCCAGGAGGTCAGGCATCGAGCTGGCGGGCGACGTCCTGCAGCTCGCGCTCGAGCCGGCGCAGCCGCCCGCTCAACGCGGCGCCGCGGCGCTTCTGGCGCAGGAGTCCGCCCTCGACCAGGGACAGGAAGGCGGCGGAGATCTCCTCGGCACCCCACCGGCCGGCCGGGTTGTACCACTTGTGTACCCAGTTGACCATCCCGAGCACGCCGAAGACCACCAGCCGCGGGGGCACGTCGCGGAAGACGCCGGAGCGCATGCCTTCCTGAACGATGCGCTCCACCCCCTTGTCGTAGCGGTCCTTCTGGGCGGCCAGGGAGCGCGCGAACCGCGGGGGCAGGTTCGCCTCCTCGCCGAAGAAGACGGTCAGGAAGGAGCGGTTGGCGATGACGAACCGCACGTGCTGCCGCACCACGCGGCGCAGCTTCTCCGCCGGGTCCAGCCGGGAGGCCAGCACCAGGTTGAGGTCCCGGGTGAAGGTCTCGATGGTCTCCCGCGAGATGGCGGCGAGCATCTCCTCCTTGGCCCGGAAGTGGGTGTAGAGCGAAGCCTTGGACATCCCGAGGCGCGCCGCGATGTGCTCGACGGTGGAGGCCTGGTAGCCGCGCTCCCGGAAGAGATCCGCGGCGGCGCGGAGGATCTGGGCCCGGGCCGCCTTGCGCTTGGCGTTCACCGGCCCAGTCTACTTGACGCCGGCGCGGGCGCCGTGATAAAACCAGAGAGTCTAGAAATAATACTCTCCGGTTTTCCAGGAGGCCTCCCGATGGCTGAGCCTACGATGTCGCGTCGTGTGATCCCGGGCACCATCGACACCGTGTTCGAGTTCGACTACTCGGTGCAGGCCGAGGACATGCGCAGCCTCTACGAGAAGGCCAAGCGCGACCAGTGGAACGCCAGCCGCGACATCGCCTGGGAGACCCCGGAGCCTTCCGACGGCCGGGTGCTCTCCGACGAGCTGGTGGACATCCACGGCAGCCCGATCTGGGCGAGCCTGTCCGAGCGGGACCGGGTGGAGCTGAACCGGCGCATCGCGGCCTGGCGGTTGTCCGTGCTGGTCTACGGCGAGCAGGGCGCAATGCTGGCCTGCAGCCAGATGGTCAACATCGTCCAGGGCACCGACGAGAAGTTCTTCCAGGCCACCCAGGTCATGGACGAGGCCCGGCACAACGAGGTCCTGGAGCGCTACATCCAGACCCGCCTCGGCGGCCTCCACTACCCGATGCCGGACAACGAGCGGGTGCTCTTCGACACGATCCTCACCGACTCGCGCTGGTACATCAAGACCATCGCGCTCCAGCTGGTGGCCGAGACCTTCGCGGTCGCCATCTTCAAGATGATGGGCGAGGCGGCGGCGGACCCGCTGCTCCGGCAGGTGTGTACGCGCATCCTGCAGGACGAGTCGCGCCACATGGGCTTCGGCATGCTCGCCCTGCCCGACATCGTCCGCGAGGCGAGCGACGCAGAGCGCCGGGAGATGGAGGACTTCACCTGCCTCGCGCTCGAGAAGGTGCTGACCGGCTTCTTCCCGCTTGAGGCCTACCGCGACATCGGCTTCTCGCGGGCCCAGATCGACGAGGTGAAGGCCTACCGGCGCGACGTGGCCGCCCGCAACGACTACGCGGTCTACCGGAAGTACTTCAAGCGCGACATGCACACCTCGATGGTGAACAACCTCGCCCGGATCGGGCTCCTGACCGAGCGCGTGCGACCCCGGCTGGCCGCCCTCGGGATCGAGTTGCCCGCGGCGTAGCCTCGGAGGGGGGCTGCGCCCCCCTTCCGAACCTCCCCCCAGAAGCGGAAGGCGCGGGCGGAGCCCGCGCTCGGAGCGGAACCGTCCAGCGGCGCCGCGTCGTCCGACCGTCGCCTACTCGCTGCCAAGCAGCTCGCGCAGGCGGCGGTCGCGGTACTCGAAGAGCGCCCGCACGCGCCGGCCCGCGCCGAGGCCGTGGATGAGCCGGCCCAGCGGGCCCAGGGGCAGCCGGTAGGTGACCCGGTCCTCCACCCAGGTGCCGCCCTCCCCCTCCGCGCCTTCCGCGAACCGGTGGCGGTGCTCCCAGCGCGCGAACGGCCCGCGGACCTGCGCGTCCACGAAGCGGTAGGGCGCGTCGAACTCGCGGACGATCACGCGCCAGCGCCCGGGCAGCCACGCCGCCTGGAAGTCGAGGACGGCGCCCGGCGCCAGCCGGGCGGGCGGCGGGGCCAGCCAGCGCGGGCGCGCCCACGCGGGATGGAGCCGCTCGAGATTGCGCGGGTCCGCGAAGAACTCGAACACCTCGGGGCGGGGACGCGGCAGCCACACGCGGCGCTCGAGAATGTAGTCCGCCATGGGGGCCGCGCTATCATAGGCGGGTGCCGGACCCGGGTCAAACGCGGGCGTATCTCGCCCTCACGCTGATCTCCGCGCTCTGGGGCTCCTATCCCGCGTTCGCCAAGCTCGCCCTCGCCCACTTCCCGCCCTACGTGCTGGTCTCGCTGCGCTGCACGCTGGCCTCGGCCTTTCTCACCGTGCTGCTCTTCCGCCGCGGCTGGGAGGAGTTCCGCGAGCTGCGCGCGGCGGACCTGCGCACCTTCGCGTTCCTCGGCTTCACCGGGCTCTTCGTCTCCACCGGCGGCACCTATCTCGGCATCGCGCTCAGCACCGCGGCCAACGCGGCCATCCTGCAGGCGGCCACGCCGGTGATGGTCGCGCTGGGCGCCCGGTTCTATCTGAACGAGCGGCTGCGGCGCCGTCAGTGGGCGGGAGTGGCCGCCTCGATGGCGGGCATACTGCTGGTCATCACGCGCGGGAGCTGGCGGGCCATCACCCATCTCGAGCTGCTGCCCGGCGACGGCATCCTGATGATCTCGCAGGCGGGCTGGAGCGCCTACACCATCTACGGCAAGCAGGTGCTCGCGGTGCACTCCCCTGCGGTGGCCACCACCGCCTCCTACATCCTCGGCTCGGCCATGCTGCTGCCGATGACGCTGGTGGCCGCGCCCTTCTTCCCCCGGCCCGACTTCACCTCGCAGACCGCGTGGCTGGTCGTGCTCTACCAGGCCTTCCTCGGCGCGGTCGCCCACGTGTGGTGGTACGAGGGCGTCAAGGCGGTGGGGCCGAGCCGCGCCGCGATCTTCATGAACCTGCAGCCGGTGGTGGGCGTGCTGCTCGCGTGGGTGATGCTGCACGAGGCGGTCGAGTGGCCGGAGGTCGTGGGCGGCGCCCTCGTGCTGCACCCTCGTGCTGCTGGGCGTCGCCCTCACCACCCAGGCGCCGATGTCCGCCTAGGGCAGCTTCTTGACCTCGGCGAGGATCTTGTCGGGGTCGGGCAGCTCGCCGCGCCCGTATCGCTCGACGAAGCGGATGGCACCCTGCTTGTCGATCACGAAGGTGGCCCGCACGTTCGCGTTCCACTCGGGCCAGTAGACACCGTAGGCGCGGCTGGCCGCGCGGTGGATGTCCGAGAGCAGCGGGTAGTTGGAGATCCCGACCGACTTCGCCCAGTTCTCGTGACTGAAGGGGCTGTCCGAGCTGACACCCAGGACCTGGGTCTGCGGCGCCTCGAAGTCCTTGATGCAACGATCGAAGGCGGGCATGCAGGTGGATCAGCCGGGCGTCCAGTCGAGCGGATAGAACAGCAGCACCACGTTCTTGCCCCGGAAGCTCTTCAGGCTCACATCCCGGAGCCCGATCGTCTTCAGGGTGAAGTCCGGCGCGGGATCGCCCACGCCCGGGGCCTTGTCCTCGCTCATCGCCTCATCCCTCCCTCATCCGCCGCAGGCCCGGCCGGGTATTGAACGTGGCTCGCGCGGGCGGCCGCGCCCCGCCGGCCTCGGCCGCCCCGCGGGCGCGCGAAGGCCGCACCGGCATCGGCGGCTTGCGCCGTCCCGGCCGGAGCTCGAGCCGCCGCGCCTCGAGCGGCGCGTCCGCCAGCCCGAGGAATCCCGCCGCGGTGACCACGCGCCCGGTCTCCCACAGTCGCCGAAAGCGCTCCGGGTACGCGGCGTCCCGCAGCGCGTAGTGATCGAAGATCACGCGACAGCCGGTCTGATCGATGATCCGCAACAGGTGCTCGATGCCCCGGTCGATGAGCTCGGTGCCGAGCTGCGACTCGAGATACGCCGGCGGGCCGGACAGGTAGAGCAGCGTGGGGCGCTGACGGGCCAGGTAGGCGGCGGCCACCGGCGACAGCGGCCCCTGCACGTCGGAGGCGTGAACGAAGCGCGTGCCCTCGCGCCGGTCCTCGACGGTGAGCGCCACGACATAGCCCAGCGCGGTTCCGTCGGATCCGTGACCGAGCGGCGGCGAGGCCTGGAGGACCGCGTCCGCCGTCTCGAGCCGACGGCCCTCCGCCGCGACCGGCTCGGCGTGCCCTTTGAGGGTGCGCCAGAGCGTGGCCGCCCGCTGGGCCTGTCGGCCCTCGATGTGCCGCGTCGCGTCCTTGGCCCAGAGCTGCCGGCCCGCATAGAAGCCGGGATCGTGGCGGAAGTGATCCTCGTGGTAGTGACTCACGAAGACCAGCGAGGCCCGCGTCGCGTACGCCGAGATGCGATCGTTGGCGCGCCGCAGCGCCTCCCACTCTTCCTCCACCGGCGCCAGGTTGAAGCGGTTCGGCGCCAGCATCGCGCCCGGGTCGATCAGCACGCGCGTCTCCCCGCACTCCACATACGTCGCCATCGACCGCACGCCCAACGACTCCGCCGCCAGGGGAATGACCTTCATCCGCGCACCGCCAATCTCGGAACGGTTGTCCGCCATTGGGGGAGTGCGGGGGCCATATCTGGGCCCCCGCATACAAACAATGGACAGTTCCTAGGGCTCATGGCTGTGGGGCGCGGTGCGGGAGCCATTTCTGGGCCCCCGCGTATGAAGAAAAGCGCGCGATCAATCACGTCCAAACCTCGGACCCGACGCCCGGTTGCCCAATCTCGCCCCTCACCTTCACGCCCCTCACCTTCACGCCCCTCACCCTGCCCTCTCCCCAGAGGGGAGAGGGCAAGAGCTAGATACACCGGCCCCCGTCGACCGGGAAGACGCTGCCCGTGATCATCGCGGCCTCGTCGGAGGCGAGGAACAGGGCCGCGGCGGCCAGATCCTCCGGCTTGTTGAGCCGCCCGAGCGGTACGGTGCCGCGGTAGCGGGTCATGCCCTCCTCGTCCACCTGCTTCTTGCCCATGAAGGTGGCGAGCATCGGGGTCTCGGTCGCCACCGGGGCGATCGCGACCACCCGCGCGCCGAAGGCGGCGAACTCGAGCGCGAGGCTCGCGGCCATGGTGTGCACCGCGCCCTTCGAGGCCGAGTAGCACTGCACGCCCGGCCGCGGGCGCAGGCCCGAGGTCGAGCCGGTGATGAGCAGCACGCCGCCCTTCTGCTTCCGAAAGACCGGCATCACGTGCTTGGCGGCCAGGAACACGCCCTTGACGTTCACCGCCATGATCTGATCGAATACCGCCTCGTCCACGTTCTCCACCGGCGTCGGGAACTGGGGCACGCCCGCGTTGGCGTAGAAGATGTCGAGCCGCCCCCAGCGCGCGACCGCCTGCTGGACGGCGGCCTGGTTGTCCGCCGACTTGGAGACGTCGGCCCGGATCGCGAGGGCCTGGCCCCCACTCCGCTCGATCTGCTCGGCGGTGGCCTTCGCCGCGTCTTCTCGCAGATCCACCACCGCCACCCGCGCGCCCTCGCGCGCGAAGAGCACCGCGGTCGCCTGCCCGATGCCCGAGCCCGCCCCCGTGATCAGGGCTACCTTGTCCTTGAGTCTCATGGTCGCGCTCCTTTCGAATGGCTCCCGCCTTCCTTGATGTCCACGACCTGCCCGCCCGTCGCCCGCACCAGCTCGTCGGGCGCGATCGGGAATACGCACTCCGGCAGCCCCGCCGCCGCGTATACCAGCTCGTAGCCGAGCAGGTCGCGGTCCACGTACACCGCCAGCGGGCTCACGAGCCCGATCGGCGGCACCCCGCCGATGGTGTAGCCGGTGGCTTTCTTCACCGTGTCCGGATCGGCGCGGCGGATCCGGCCGCCCGCCAGCTCAGCCAGCCGCCGCTCGTCCACTCGGTTCGCGCCCGAGGCCGCCACCAGGAGCGGGCGCCCGTCCGCGGTGAAGACGAGCGACTTCACGATCTGGCCGACGGCGACGCCCAGCGCGTCGGCGGCCTGCTGCGAAGTCCGCGCGTGGACCTCGAGCTCGATCACGCGCCGGTCGAGGCCGTGCTCGGTGATGGCCGCCTGCACCTTCTGGACCGCCGGCTTCACCGCGCCTACAGCACCAGCTCGGCCATCAGGTCGAGCGCTTCCTCCTGCACCGCGCCGCAGATCAACGTGGTGATGCCGGAGCTCTTCCAGCGGGGCAACCGCTCCCGGATCCGCTCCTTCGGCCCGCAGAGGGCGACCTCGTCGACCAGCGCGTCGGGCACCGCGGCCGCCGCTTCCTCCTTCTTCCCGCCCAGGTAGAGATCCTGGATGCGCCGGGCGTCCGCCTCGTAGCCGTATCGGGTCACCAGCTCGTTGTAGAAGTTCTTGCCGCGGGCGCCCATGCCGCCCACGTAGAGCGCGAGCCGCGGCTTGACCAGGGCGCGGCAGGCCGCCGCGTCGGGGCCCACCACGATCGGCACCGTGGGGGCCACGTCGAAGCGCGCGAGCGACTTCCCGCCGCCCGCTGCCTTGAAGCCGGCCTCGAGGCTCGGGGTGAACACCGCCATGCGGTCCGGCGAGAAGAACACGGGCAGGAGCCCGTCGGCGATCTCGGCGGCGAGCGCCACGTTCCTCGGACCGATCGCGGCGAGGTAGATCGGGATGTCGGCCCGGCCGTGCAGGATGGACTTGAGCGGCTTGCCGAGCCCGGTGGCGTCGGGCCCCGCGTACGGGATCTGGTAGTACTCGCCCTTGTGCTCGACCGGCCGCTCGCGCCGCCAGACCATTCTGACGATGTCGACGTATTCCCGCGTCTTCGCCAGCGGCTTGCCGAACGCCACCCCGTGCCAACCCTCGACGACCTGGGGGCCCGACACGCCCAGACCGAGAATGAAGCGGCCACCCGAGAGCTGGTCGATCGTCATCGCGGTGGTGGCGGTGAGCGTCGGCGTGCGGGCCGGGATCTGCATGATCGCGGTGCCGACCTTGATGCGACTGGTCTGGGCCGCGATCCAGCACAGCGGGGAGACCGCGTCCGAGCCGTAGGCCTCGGCCGACCACACCGAGTGGAAGCCCAGGCGATCCGCGTGCTGGACCAGCGACAGGTCGATGCCGAGCTGCGAGCGCGAGTAGCCGATATTGAGTCCGAGCCGCATGGTGTCCTCCGATCAGAGCCGCTCGAGCGCCGCGATGGACAGCCGGCGGGTGCGCCCGGACCCCGCCCACCGGTACTGCTGGAGCCGTATCCGTCCCCGCCGGACCGGCACGCCTTCCTGCTCGAGCAGGAGCCGCTGCGTCAGCATGCTCCCGACATTGCGCCTCAGGCTGATCCCGCCCTGGGCGTTGACCACCCGATGCCACGGCAGATGCGCGGGCACGTGCTTCATGGCCTGCCCCACCGCGCGGGCCGCCCGCGGATATCCGAGGAGGGCCGCGATCTGCCCGTAGGTCGCCACCTGCCCCCTCGGGATCCGGCCCACCAGCCGGTACACCGCCGCGTGAAACGTCTTCATGACCGCCCCAGGCCGAACTGGAGCTCGTACAGCCGCGAATAGAGCCCGCCGAGGGCGAGCAGCTCGGCGTGCCCGCCCGCCTCCCGGATC
Organism: Candidatus Acidiferrum sp.; assembly: GCA_035635775.1. GTDB lineage: Bacteria > Methylomirabilota > Methylomirabilia > Rokubacteriales > CSP1-6 > CAMLFJ01. The sequence continues at coordinate 2,051 of DASQAL010000134.1, read as the reverse complement.
TCCCCGCGGTGCAGCACGAGGATTCGATCCGCCCGCTGGATCGTGGACAGCCGGTGCGCGATGACGAGGCTCGTCCGCCCCTCCAGCAGCCGCGCGAGACCGACCCGCACTCGCGCCTCCGATTCCGGATCGATGCTGGAGGTCGCCTCGTCCAGTGCGAGGACGCGTGGATTATAGATGATGGCGCGCGCGATGGCCAGCAGCTGACGCTGTCCCTGCGAGAGATTGACGCCGCGCTCGCGCAGCTCCTCGCGGAGCCCGCGCGGCAGCGCCGCCACGAAGCGCTCCGCGTTCGCGGCTTCGAGCGCGCGCTCGATCGCCGGGCGATCCACGGCTCCGTTGCCGGTGAGGCGCAGATTGTCCTCGACGGTGCCCGAGAACAGGAATACCTCCTGGGGCACCAGCCCCACATGCCGGCGCAGCGTTTGGAGATCCCACTCGCGCACGTCCACCCCGTCCACCAGGACCCGGCCCCGGGCGACATCGTAGGCCCGAATCATAAGTCGCGCGATCGTCGTCTTGCCCTCGCCGGTGGGGCCGACCAGGGCCACCCGCTCGCCGGGAGCGATGGTGAACGAGCAGTCGCGCAGCACCCATTGCTCGCCCTCGTACGCGAACCACACGTTCTTGAACTCTACGGCGGGGGTTGGGGTTGGTGGAGTTGCCACCGGGGCTTCCTTTTTTGTATCCGCTCGGCTCGCCTTCGGCTGCGCCTCGCCCTGCAACTGCCTGTCCACGCTACCGTCGGCGGGGGTGGGCGACGTGATCGACGGGTGCGTATCGAGCAGGCCGAAGATCCGCTCGGCCGAGACCACGGCCGCCTGCATGACCGTGTACTTGGCGCCCAGGTCGCGGATGGGGAGATAGAAGCGGCCGGTGTACTCGAGGAAGGCCACGAGGCCGCCGAAGGTGAGCGCCCCGGTCACCACCTGCCCGCCCCCGTACCAGAGCAGCAGGGCCACCGCGGCGGAGCCCAGGGCCTCCACCGTCGCGTAGAGGGAGGCGTCGTAGAACGTCGACCGGAACTGGCCGGCACGCAGGGCGCCGGAGAGCTGCGCGAACGTCTCCCGCTCCCGGGCCTCGCGCGCGAAGAGCTGGATCACGCTCATGCCCTGCAGCGACTCCTGCAGGAAGGCGTTCATCCTGGCCAGGCGGGTGCGGACCACCCGATAGCTATCCCGCGCGCGCACCCGGAAGTAGGCCGCGGCCAGCACCAGCAGGGGCACCAGCGCGAACGTGACGAGGGCCAGCTTCCAGTTCATCCCGAGCATGATCACCACCACTCCGGTGAGCACGACCACGTCGCCCAGCAAGGACACCAGCCCGCTCGTGAAGAGCTCCTGGATGGCCTCCCCGTCGTTCAGGACCCGGGTCATCAGCCGGCCGACGGGGCTCCGGTCGTAGAAGCGCGCATCCTGGCGCTGCAGGTGCGCGAACAGCGCCGCGCGCAGGTCGTGGATGACCCGCTGGCCGGTGAGCTGGGTGAGATAGGCCTGGGCCGCCCGCAGCGCGTAGAGGGCGAGGAGGACCAGCAGGAACAGCGCCGCGACGCCCCCGAGCCCCGCCCAGTCGCGGCGGAGGATGTGGTCGTCGATCGCGACCTTGATCAGGTAGGGCTGGATCAGCTCCAGCACCGCCACCGCCGGGAAAAGCGCGCAGGTCGCGAGCACGAGGCGGGTGTGCGGGCGCGTGAACGCCCAGAGGCGCCGCATCAGGCGCGCGTCGTACGCCTTGCCAAGAACCTCGTCTTCCTGCCCGGGCTCACGCATTCGCCAGCTCGTCCTCAAGCTGCGGGGGCCCAGAAATGGCCCCCGCTCTCCCCCACTTTCGCGCCTCAGCTCGCCGCCCGGCTCGCTGCGCACCCGTCGACCGACTGAGCTCAGGCATTGGCGAGCTCGTCCTCTAACTGTTGGACGCGCCAGAGGCGGGCGTAGAGGCCACCCGCGGCGAGGAGGTCGGCGTGGCGGCCCTGTTCGACCACTCGGCCCTCGTCGAGCACCACGATCGCGTCGGCCTCGGCGGCCGCCTTGAGGCGATGGGTCATCAGCAGC
>DASQAL010000133.1:0-61850 GCA_035635775.1 Candidatus Acidiferrum sp. | reverse complement strand
GGTCACGGTGACGTCCCCGTCGGGGAGCTTCTCGATCTCGGGGGTGATGCCGACCTCGAAGTAGCCTTCCTGCTCGTAGTACTCCTTGAGCTTGTCGGCGCCCTTGTTGACCTCCACCGGGTTGTAGACGCTTCCCAGCTTGAGCTCGATCTTCTCCTGCAGGGTGGCCGAGTCCTCCTTCTTGTTCCCGGCGAAGACGATGTCGCGGACGAACGGCCGCTCCACCACCATGTAGGTCAGCTTGACGCCCCCTTCGAAGTCCTCGACTTTCACCTGCACGTCGTCGAAGAAGCCGAGACTGAAGATGGCCCGGATATCCTCGGCGGTGCGGTTGGCGGCGAAGGGACTGCCGATCTTGGCGCCGACCCGGCCGAGGATCACCGCCTCCTGCACCCGGCGGTTGCCCTGGACCGCGATCTCCTTGACGAGGATCTGCCGGTCAGTGGGGGTGGGAGCCTGCGCCAGGGCCGAGAACGGTCCTAGAAGGAGTGCAAAAAAAATGAGGAGAGCGCATCTCCCCCGAGCGGTCATGAAGGGCGTGGGTTCGTTCGCGTGGGTTCAGTGTTCCGCCAGCGCCAGCCGGGGCTCGGCGACCTGGACCTCGCGGAAGACGAGATCCTGCCCCTGCGCGTCCACCTCGATCCGGGCCCCGTCGCCGAACTGACCGCGCACGATGGCCTCGGCCAATGGATCCTCGACGAGCTTCTGGATCGTGCGCCGGAGCTGCCGCGCCCCGTAGGTCGCGTCGTACCCCTTCTCGACCAGGAGGTCGAGAGCGGCCTCGGTCGGCTCGATCTGGATGCTCTTCTCGCCGAGCTGGGTGTTGATCCGGTTGATCATCATCCGGACGATACTCGTGATGTCCTCCTTGCTCAAGGCGTGGAAGACGATCGTGTCGTCGATGCGGTTGATGAACTCCGGCCGGAACGCCCGCTTCAGCTCCTCGAGCACCCGCTCCTTCATCTTCTCGTGCGTGCTGTCGTCCCCCTCGGGCAGGAAGCCGGGAGAGACCCGCTTGCCGATGAAGCTGGTGCCGAGGTTGGAGGTCATGATCAGGATCGTGTTCTTGAAGTCGACCACGTGCCCCACCGAGTCGGTGAGGCGGCCGTCGTCCAGCACCTGCAGCAGCATGTTGAACACGTCCGGATGGGCCTTCTCGATCTCGTCGAAGAGCACCACCGAGTACGGCCGGCGGCGGACCTTCTCGGTTAGGAAGCCGCCCTCCTCGTAGCCCACATAGCCAGGAGGGGCCCCGAGCAGGCGGGAGACCGAGAACTTCTCCATGTACTCGGACATGTCGACCCGGATGAGCGCGTTCTCGTCGCCGAAGAGGTACTCGGCGAGGGTACGGGCCAGCTCGGTCTTGCCCACTCCGGTGGGGCCCAGGAAGATGAACGAGCCCACCGGGCGGCGGCTGTCCTTGAGGCCGGCCCGGGACCGCCGGATGGCCCGCGAGACCGCAGCCACCGCGTCGTCCTGGCCCACGATGCGGCCGTGCAGGGCTTCTTCCATGCGGGCGAGCTTGGCGGACTCCTTCTCTTCGAGCTTGGAGAGCGGGATGCCGGTCCAGCGGGAGACGATGTACTCGATGTCCTCCTCGCTCACCGTCTGCGGGCCCTTGCCCTTGCGCTTGTCCCACTCGCGCTTCATGTCCTCGTCACGCCCGCGAAGCAACTTCTCTTTCTCTCGAAGAGACGCCGCCTTCTCGAACTCCTGGGCCTCGAGGTACATGTCCTTCTCGCGCACCACCCGCTCGACTTCCTTGCCCAGCTCCTTGATCTCGGGCGGTGGCGTCAGCGCCATGAGTCGCGTCCGGGAAGACGCCTCGTCGATCACGTCGATGGCCTTGTCGGGGAGCTGCCGGTCGGTGATGTAGCGGTCGGCCAGCTTCACCGCGGCGTCGATGGCCCGGTCGGTGATCTTCACCCGGTGATGCGCCTCGTACTTGTGGCGCAGGCCCTTGATGATCTCGACCGCCTCGGTCACGGAGGGCGCCCGGACGATGACGGGCTGGAAGCGCCGCTCGAGCGCGCCGTCCTTCTCGATGTACTTGCGGTACTCGTCGAGCGTGGTGGCCCCGATGGTCTGGATCTCACCGCGCGACAGGGCGGGCTTCAGCATGTTGGAGGCGTCGATGGCCCCCTCGGCGGCGCCGGCCCCGATCAGGGTGTGCAGCTCGTCCAGGAACAGGACCACGTTCTCGGACTGCCGGATCTCCTTCATGACCGCCTTGAGTCGCTCCTCGAACTGGCCGCGGTACTTGGTCCCGGCCACCAGCGCGCCCAGGTCGAGCTGCAGCAGGCGCTTCTGGGCCAGCACGTCCGGCACCTCGTGCCCGACGATCCGCTGGGCCAGGCCCTCCACGATGGCGGTCTTGCCTACGCCGGGCTCGCCGATCAGGACGGGGTTGTTCTTGGTCCGGCGGGCCAGGATCTGGATGACCCGCTCGATCTCGGTCTCGCGACCGATGACCGGGTCGAGCTTGCTCTCCCGCGCGAGCTGGGTGAGATCGCGGGCGAACTCGTCGAGGACGGGGGTCTGGGAGCGCTTCTTCGGGCGCGGGTAGTACTGGTCGCCGAGCAGGGCCAGCGTCTCCTGGCGCACCTCGTCCAGCCGGGCGCCGAGGGACTCGAGGATCTTGGCCGCGATCGACTGGCCTTCCTTCATCAGGCCGAGGAGCAGGTGCTCCGTCCCGATGTAGTTGTGCCCGAGCTGGCGGGCTTCCTCGATGGACAGCTCGAGGACCCGCTTGGCCTGCGGAGTGAACGGCACTTCACCGAACGTCAGCGTCTTGGGGAAGCCGGCCAGCGCCCGCTCGACTTCCGCCTTCACCGTCTCGAGGCGCAACCCCAGCCGCTGCAGGACCGCGGTCGCGATGCCTTCACCGTCGCGGATGAGCCCGAGGAGGATGTGCTCGGTCCCAACGAAATCGTGACGGAACCGCCCCGCCTCTTCCCTGGCCAGGATGATGACCCGACGCGCCCGCTCCGTGAATCGCTCGAACACTGTGGGTGACCTCGCGCCTTTCTGAATTCGGGTTACGGCTCGCCGGGGGCCCTTACTTCACCCCGATGCTCCCTAAACCTGCGATGAGTATATGCCTTCCGGCGCCGCAGGCCTAGCCCTTTCTTGTGACGCCTTCTCTCATCTCCCCGTAACCCCTTGAAACTCGTGGGCTCACGGCCAGGGCACCGCCCGCCCGTCCACCAGCCGGTAGCCCCGGTCCGCCTTCCGAGCCAGCTCGTGATTGTGCGTGGCGATCACGAACGCCAGGTGGCGCTCCGCCTGGAGCCGGAGGAACAGATCCCAGATGACCTCGCTCGTCTTCGGATCCAGGTTGCCGGTAGGCTCGTCGGCCAGGATCAGCCGTGGGCGGCCGACGAGCGCGCGGGCGATCGCCACGCGCTGCTGCTCGCCCCCCGACAGCTCCCCGGGCCGGTGCCCCCGCCGATCGCCGAGCCCGACCTCGTGCAGCGCCGCCGCGGCCCGCTCGCGGGCTTCCGGCACGCTGGCCCGCTGCAGCAGGGCCGGCAGCATGGCGTTCTCCAGCGCGGTCATCTCGCCGAGCAGGTTGTAGAACTGGAAGATGAAGCCCACCTCGGTGCGGCGCAGCCGCGCCAGGGCGGCGTCCGTACGAGTACACACGTCCTCGCCGTCGAAGAGGACGCGCCCGCTGGTCGGCCGGTCGAGGGTGCCCAGCAGGTGGAGCAGGGTGGACTTGCCCACCCCGGAGGCGCCGATGATGGCGACGCTCTCGCCCGCGTTGACGGTCAGGCTCACCCCGCGCAAGACCCGGACCGGCTCCGGGCCCATGCGGTACTCGCGCTCCAGCTCCTCCGCGACGACCAGCGGCTCACTCATAGCGGAGCACTTCGATCGGATCCATGCGCGCGGCCCGGCGGGCCGGCGACAGGGTCGCGAGGAAGGAGATGACGAGAGTAGAGCCGACAATCATCATAAAATCCGAGCCGGTCAGCTTCATCGGCAGGTGGCTGATCTGGTACACATCGCCGGCCAGCCGGATGATCTTGTAGGTGTTCTGCACCCAGATCAGCAGCAGCCCGAAGGCGCTGCCCGCCACGGTGCCCCCCACCCCGATCAGCATCCCGGCCACCAGGAACACGGCCCCGATGCTCCCCGCCCCGGCCCCCATCGCCTTGAGGATCCCGATCTCCTTCCGCTTCTCGGCCACCAGCAGGACCAGGTGGCCGATGATGGCGAAGGCCGCCACCAGCACGATGATGGTGACGATGACGAACAGCGCCAGCTTCTCGAGCTGGAGCGCCGCGAAGAGGTTGCGGTTCATGTCCATCCAGTCGCGGATCCAGTAGGCGCCCTTGAGGCGGGCCGCGATGGTCCGCCCCACGTCCTTGGCGTCGAAGGGATTGGCGAGCTTCACCTCCACGCCCGTCACGCGGTCCCCCAGGCCGGCGAACTCCTGGGCCGAGGCCAATGACGTGTAGGCGAGCGAGGCGTCGTACTCGTACATGCCGACCTCGACCCAGCCGGCCACCAGGAAGCGCCGCATCTTGGGCACGAGCCCTACCGCGGTCATGGCCCCCTGCGGGGAGATCACCGTGACGTGGTCGCCCGGCGCGACCCCGAGGCTCCGCGCCAGCTCGCGGCCCAGGAGGAGGGCGGGCTCCGACCCCTTGAGCACGGGCTCGATGCTGCCGAAGCGGACCTGTGAGGCGATCGCGTCGCGCACCGCCGGGGTGGCGAGGTCGACCCCGCGCAGGAGCCCGCCGGTGGCGCCTCCATTCGGCGACGTGAACAGCGCCTGCTGGAGCACGAAGGGCGTGGCGGAGACGACGCCGGGGACCGGGGCCACCCGCTCGGCGAGGGCGCCCCCGTCGGCCACTCCGCGCCCGCCCGCTTCCATGATCAGCACGTGCGGGTTGGCCGAGATGATCTTGTCCCGGATGCCGTCCTGGAAGCCGGTCATCACCGCGAGCACCACGATGAGCGCGCTCACCCCGAGGAAGACGCCCCCGATGCCGATCCAGACGAAGAGCGACAGGTTGGTCCGGTGGCCGCGCGCCCGCAGGTAGCGGAGCCCGAGGAACACCTCGAAGGGCATGCGCCGGAGCATCAGGCGCCGGCCTCGTCGGCCGCGTCGCTGTCCTCCGCGCCGCTCCGCTCGGGCCGGAGGTGCGGGAAGAGGATCACGTCGCGGATGGACGCGGCGTCCGTGAACAGCATGGCGAGCCGGTCGACGCCGATGCCCTCCCCCGCGGTGGGGGGCAGGCCGTACTCCAGCGCGCGCACGAAGTCCTCGTCCATCCAGTGCGCCTCCTCGTCGCCGCGCTCGCGCTCCGCCGCCTGCTCCTCGAAGCGCCGGCGCTGGTCGATCGGATCGTTGAGCTCGGAGTAGGCGTTGGCGAGCTCGCGCCGGCTGACGTAGAGCTCGAACCGGTCCACCAGACGCGGCTGCCCCTGCTTCTGCTTGGAGAGCGGCGACAGCTCGATCGGAAAGTCCACCACGAAGGTGGGCTGCACCAGGGTGGGCTCGACGAGCGTGTCGAAGATCTCCTTCCACAGCGCGATCGCGCCGTGCTCGCCGCGCAGCACCGCCTGAGTCTTGCGATCGGTCGCGAACCCGCCCCGGCGCGTCGCCGCCTCCCCGAGCGCGCGCGCGTCGGTCTCGGGCGTGACCGGACCGCCGACCGCCTCGCCGAGCCCCCCGAAGAAGGGCAGCCGGCGCCACGGCGGGGCCAGGCGGATCGTCTCCCCCTGGTACGTGAGCTCGTCGCGGCCCCGCAGGGTCTGCCCGAGGTGGAGGAAGAGCTCTTCGGTGAGCTGCATGAGGTCCTGGTAGTCGGCGTAGGCCTGGTAGAACTCCAGCATCGTGAACTCGGGGTTGTGCTGGGTCGACATCCCCTCGTTGCGGAAGTTGCGGTTGATCTCGTACACGCGCTCGAGGCCACCCACCACGAGGCGCTTGAGATACAGCTCGGGGGCAATGCGCAGGTAGAGCGGCATGTCGAGCGCGTTGTGGTGCGTGACGAACGGCTTGGCGGCGGCGCCCCCCGGGATCGGCTGCATCATGGGGGTCTCCACCTCCAGGAAGCCGCGCGCGTCGAAGAAGGCGCGCATCGCCGCGATGAGCCGGCTCTTCATCACGAAGGCCTCGCGGACCTGGGGATTGACGATCAGGTCCACGTAGCGCCGCCGGTAGCGCGTCTCCACGTCCTTGAGGCCATGCCATTTCTCGGGCAGCGGGCGCAGGGCCTTCGCGAGGAACTCGAACTGCTTCACCGCCACCGTCAGCTCGTTGGTGCGGGTGCGGAAGAGCTCGCCGGTGACCCCGATGAAGTCGCCGACGTCGAGATCCACGAAGGCCGGGTAGGCGTCGCCGAGCACGTCGGCGCGGGCGTAGAGCTGGATCTGGCCCGACTGGTCGCGCAGCACCGCGAAGCAGGTCTTGCCGTGGTGGCGCATCGCCATCACCCGGCCGGCCAGCGCGACCGCGCCCGCGCTCTGAAGGCCGGCCTCGTCCGCGTCCTTGAAGCGCGCCTGCAGCGTGCCCGCCCAGTGGGTGACCGGGAAGCGCGCGCCGAACGGGTTGACCCCGCGGGCCCGCCAGGTCTCGAGCTTCTCCCGGCGGCGGCGCATCTGCTCGTTGGCGTCGGGCGGCAGTCCGGGCGACGTCGTCATGCGTGCGCGATCACGCCGAGGGCGCGGGCCGGGCCATGGTCAGGTAGGCGCGGATGAAGGGGTCGAGCCCGCCGTCCATCACCGCCTCCACGTTGCCCACCTCGATCCCGGTCCGGTGGTCCTTGATGATCTGGTAGGGCGCGAAGGTATAGGTGCGGATCTGGCTGCCGAAGGCGATGTCCTTCTTCTCCCCGGTCAGGTCGGCCAGCTCCTGCTTCTGCTTCTGCTCGTAGATCTGGAAGAGGCGCGACTTGAGGATGCGCATGGCGGTGTCGCGGTTGCGGAGCTGGGAGCGCTCGTTCTGGCAGGCCACCACGAGACCGCTCGGCAGATGAGTGATGCGCACCGCGGAGTCCGCCGTGTTCACCCCCTGGCCGCCCGGCCCCGAGGACCGGTAGACGTCGACCCGGAGATCCTCGTCGCGGACGACCACCTCGACGTCCTCGACCTCCGGGATGACCGCCACCGAGGCGAAGGAGGTGTGCCGGCGCCGGGAGGCGTCGAAGGGCGAGATGCGGATCAGGCGGTGCACGCCCGTCTCGCCCTTCAGGTGCCCGTAGGCGTACTCCCCGCTCATCTCGATGGTGGCCGACTTGATGCCCGCCTCCTCGCCCGCGAGCAGGTCCACGACCTCGGCCTTGAAGCCGGCGCGCTCCGCCCAGCGCAGGTACATGCGCATGAGCATCTGGGCCCAGTCCTGCGACTCGGTCCCGCCCGCCCCCGGGTGAATGGACAGGATGGCGTTCTTCTTGTCCTGAGGCCGCGAGAGGATGATCTTCAGCTCGAAGGCTTCCACCTCGGCCTCGAGCTGCTTGAGACTTTCCTGGATCTCCGCGGTGACGCTCTCGTCGCCGGCCTCGGTGGCCATCTCCCAGAGCAGGCGCGTCTCCTCCGCGCGGCCGGCCAGGTCCTTGAAGGTCGTGACGGTGCGCGCCATCTCGGCGCGCTCTTGCACGAGGGCCTGCGCCTTGCGGGTGTCCTCCCAGAAGCTGGGCGAGGACATCTCGGCGTCGATCAGGCCGAGGCGGGTCTCCTTGGCGGGGAGGTCAAAGATGCCCTCGGAGGTCGTCGAGCCGCTTGTCCAGCTCGGCCACGTCACGCTTGAGCTCCCCTAGCATGACGCGGGTGACCTCCGGAAGAGGGCGAGGGCGACTCCCGCCGCCCCCAGCCCGGCGCAGGTATAGACGAGCCAGTCGCCGAGTCGCGTGTAGAGCGTGGTGCGATCGCGCAGCGGGATACGGCGGTGGAGGACGCCGCGCTCGAGCAGCGGCAGCATCGGGCCGATCCGCCCGGTGGGCTCCACGAAGGCCGAGACGCCGGTATTGGCGGCGCGCGCGATGGCCACGCGGTGCTCGACGGCGCGGAGCGGTAGCATCCCCAGGTGCTGCCAGGGGCCGCTCGTCTCCCCGAACCACGCGTCGTTGGTGATATTGGCCATGAACGCCGCTCCGCGGACCACGAATCCCCGGAACAGCTCGGGGAAGATGACCTCGTAGCAGATCACGGTTCCGAAGGGCGCGCCCGGCAGCGGAAAGACGGTCTCGGTGTCACCGGTGCCGAATTCCGAGATGAACTCCGCCCAGCCCTTGACCCAGCCGAGCAGACCCGCGAGCGGGACGTACTCCCCGAACGGAACCAGGTGAATCTTATCATACTTGGCCGTAATCCCTTGTCCGGTCAGCAGAAATGCGCTGTTCAGGAACTGGCCGAGGGGCCGGTCCCGGCGGTCGATCGAGCCCACCAGGATCGGCGTCCCGACCTCCTCGGACAGCCGGCTGAGACGTTCGAGCAGCACCGGATCGCCGCGCAGGAAGATGGTCGTCGCGGTCTCCGGCCAGAGCACGACGGCGGGCCGGGCGCCCGCGGCCGCGCGGGTGAGCTGCTCGTAGATGTCGAGGATCTGCGCGTGGCGCGCCGGATCCCACTTGATCGTCTGCTCGATCGACGGCTGGATCACCGCGACCTCCACCGAGCCGGCGCTGTCCGCGCTCGCCCGCGCGATGGCGTGGAGGCCGAACGCGAGCCCGGCCACGAGCAGGACCATCGCCGCCGCCGCGCCCGGCCAGGCCCGCCGCGGGCCGAGCGCGAGCAGCCCGGCGAGCGCCGCGTTCACCGCCACGATCAGGAAAGACACCGCGTAGACGCCCCCCAGCTCGGCGATCTGGATCACTGGAAGCTGGGCGTGCTGCGAGTAGCCGAGCAGACCCCAGGGGAAGCCGCCCATGAGCCAGCCGCGCAGCCACTCCCCCACCACCCAGAGCGGAGGCGCGAGCGCCAGGGCCGGGCCCGGGCCGAGCCGGCCCCGGAGCCAGGCCACCGCGCACGCGACCACGCCCAGGTAGAGGCCGCAATACGCGGCCAGCGCGACGATGGGCAGCCAGGTCAGTGGCCAGGGGATCGCGCTGTAGTGGAGGAAGGTGTGGTCGAGCCAGCGTAGGAGCACCACGTAGAAGACGGTACCGGCCAGCCAGCCGTCCCGCAGGGCGGCGCGGCGCGGGCGCGTCGCGCCCGAGACCAGCGCGGGGACGAGCCAGATCCACGCCAGCGGCGCCCAGCTCGTCTTGGGGAAGGCGAGCGCGCCCAGGACGCCGGCGGATGCTAAGACGAGGACGCGAGCGGCGGTGTCGCCCCGGCTCCCGCCCGGCTCAGCTCCCATGCGCGAGTCGATCGGCCAGGGCGCGCGGCAGTCCCGCGGCGAGGATCTTCGCGGCCGCCGCCGCGTGATCGTAGGGGACGCGCCGGATCGTCACCGAGCGGGCCTCGCGGTCCCAGATCGCGTAGCAGGCGCGCGGGTCGCGGTCGCGCGGCTGGCCGACGCTGCCCACGTTGATGAGGTACCGGCGGCCGTCGTCGAGGTGCACCCGGGCCTCCGGCCGGTCGAGCCGCCCGCAGTGATCCGGCCCCCCGCTGCCGACCGACCAGACGCCGGGCAGATGCGAGTGGCCGACGAAGCAGAGCCGCGTGTCGAAGTCGCCGAACACCTCCAGGCCGTCCTCGGCGGAGACGAGATAGTCCCACTCCTCCGGGCTGCGCGGGCTCGCGTGCACGAGGGTGGCGTCCTCCACGGTCCGGATCAACGGCAGGCCGGTCAGGTAGTCGCGATGGCCGTCGTCGAGCTGCTCGCCCGTCCACCGCGCGGCCGCCCGCGCCCACGGGTTGAACCAGCGCAGGTCCAGCAGCCCGAGAGCGCCGTGCTCGTGATTGCCCGCTACCATCGCGCTCGCCCGCTCGCCCACCCGCTCCACGCACGCCACCGGGTCGGCCCCGTAGCCGACCAGATCGCCCAGGCAGAGTACTTCGAGCGCCCCTACCCCGGCGGCGTCTGCCAGCACGGCGGTGAGGGCTTCGAGATTGGCGTGGACGTCCGAGATGACCGCGTAGCGGATGGCGGCGTGCCGTCAGGAAGCGGGAGCCTGCTCTTTGTGGATGCGGTCGAGGATCCCGTTGATGAACCGGCTCGACTCCTGCGTGCTGAACTTCTTCGCGACCTCGAGGGCCTCGTTGATGGCGACTTTGGGGGGCACGCCGGTCGCCCACCGCAGCTCGAAGATCGCCTGGCGGAGGATGTTGCGGTCCACCACCGCCATGCGCTCGAGCTCCCAGTTCTCCGCGTAGCGCCCGATCAGCTCGTCGATCTCGGCCTCGTGGCTCTTGGTCCCGCGCACGAGCGCCTCCGCGAACTCCCGCGCCTCGGGGTCCACCGGATGCCGCAGCCAGAAATCGTCGAAGTGCGGCTCGGGATGCCCCTCGCCCTGGACGTCCATCTGATAGAGGAGCTGGAGCGAGAGCTCCCGCGCCTTGCGGCGGCGACCCATCAGCGCTTGCCCTTCGGGCCCCGGACCGAGCGCAGCCAGCCGGCCATCTCGAGCGCGGCCAGCGCCGCTTCCTCCCCGCGGTTGCCCACGACGCCGCCCGCCCGCTCCCACGCCTGCTCCTCGGTGAGCGCGGTGATCACGCCGAAGGTCACCGGCACGCCGGTGTCGAGCCCGACGCGGCTGATACCGTGCGCGGCCACGCCGCACACGTAGTCGAAGTGCGGGGTCGCGCCCTTGATCACCGCGCCCACGCACACGATGCCCGCGAAGCGGCCGGTCCGCGCGAGCGCCTGCGCGGCCTGCGGCAGCTCGAAGGAGCCCGGCACCCAGTGGACCTCCACCGCGTCGCCGCTGACCGCGTGGCCGGCCAGCGCGGCGAGGGCGCCGTCGAGCAGCTTCTTGGAGATGGGCTCGTTGAAGCGGGCCACCACGACCCCGAACCGCTGGCCGCGGGCGGCAGGGGCGACTCGACGCTTGGGAGTGATACCGGCCATGGACTAGTCGGGAAAGGAGGAGAAGAGGTGCCCGAGCTTCTCGCGCTTCGTGCGGAGGTAGCTCCGGTTGGCGTCGGTCGCGGGCACCTCGAGCGGCAGCCGCTCCACCACCTTGAGGCCGTAGCCCTCGATGCCCACGATCTTCTTCGGGTTGTTGGTGAGGATCTTGAGGTTCTTCACGCCGAGATCCACCAGGATCTGGGCCCCGATGCCGTAGTGGCGCAGGTCGGCCCGGAAGCCGAGGGCGTGATTGGCCTCCACCGTGTCCTTGCCCTGGTCCTGCAGCTCGTAGGCCTTGAGCTTGTTGAGCAGGCCGATCCCCCGCCCTTCCTGTCGCATGTAGACGAGGACGCCTCGCCCCGCGTGCTGGATGATGGTCAGCGCCTTGTGGAGCTGGGACCCGCAGTCGCAGCGGTGGGAGCCGAAGACGTCGCCGGTGAGGCACTCGGAGTGCACGCGGACCAGCACCGGCTCGTCGGTCTTGACGTCGCCCAGGACCAGGGCCAGCGGCAGGCGGTCGTCCACCGTGGTCTCGTAGGCGATGACCTGGTAGTCGCCGTGCTCGGTGGGCATGCGGGTCATCGCGGCCCGCTTCACCAGCTTCTCCTTGTGGATCCGGTACTCGATCAGCGCCTTAATCGTGACGGACTTGAGGTTGTACTCGCGGCCGAGCGCCGTCAGCTCGGGCAGCCGCGCCATGCCGCCTTCCTCGTCCAGCACCTCGCAGATCACCCCGGCGGGCGCGAAGCCGGCCAGGCGGGCCAGGTCGACCGCGGCCTCGGTGTGGCCGGCGCGGCGCAGCACCCCGCCCGGCATGGCGCGGAGCGGGAAGATGTGGCCGGGGCGCGTGAGGTCCTCCGCGCGCGTGGCCGGGTCGACCAGCGTCCGGATGGTCACCGCGCGGTCGTAGGCGGAGGTGCCGGTGGTCACGCCGCGGCGGGCGTCCACGCTCACCGTGAAGGCGGTGCCGAGCGGTGCGGTATTGTCCGAGACCATCATCGAGATCTGCAGCTCGTCGAGCCGCTCCCCCAGCATGGGCATGCAGATGAGCCCCCGGCCGTACTTCGCCATGAAGTTGACCGCCTCGGGGGTCGCCTTCTCGGCGGCCATGAGCAGATCGCCCTCGTTCTCGCGGTCCTCGTCGTCGACCACGATGAGCATGCGGCCGGCCCGGACCTCCTCGATGCCCTCTTCGATGGACACGAACTCTGCCTGGCTCACGGAGCGTCTCCCCTGACCTGCAGTATTCTCTGCACGTACTTGCCGATCATATCCATCTCGAGGTTCACGCGCTGCCCCTTCCTGAGGCCCCCCAGCGTGGTCGCGGCCAGCGTGTGCGGGATGACCATGATCTCGAAATCCCCCGCGTTGAGCCGCGCCACCGTCAGGCTCACCCCGTCCACCGCCACCGATCCCTGCGGAATCAGCAGCGGGGCCAGCGCCTGGTCCCGCCATTCTATCGTGAGCCGGGCGGTCTCTGCCTGGCGGGTGAGGGCCGCCACGATGCCCACGCCGTCCACGTGCCCCTGGACCAGGTGGCCGCCCACCATGCCGCCCAGGCGCATGGGGCGCTCGAGGTTGACCGCGTCCCCGGCCGCGAGACCGCCGAGCGCGGTGCGCGCGAGGGTCTCCGGGCCGACGTCGAACTGCAGGCGCCCCGGGCCCCGCTCCACCACCGTGAGGCAGGCCCCGTTGACCGCCACGCTGGCGCCCAGATCGCTGTCTTCCAGCACGCGGTCGGCGCTCACCACGAGACGCGCGCCGTCGCGCTCGAGCACCTTGCCGACTTCTTCGACCAGGCCTGTGAACATGCTGTGTGGTGTGGTCAGCCGTTTAAGTCTTCAAGCTCTGTCTTATGCGGGGGCCCAGAAATGGCCCCCGCACTCCCCCAGTCCGCGGACAACCGGCGAGCTGGTCGAAGCCGCGGACACTCGCGAGAGTCATTCATGGATGACGTCGGCTTCGATCAGCCAGTCCGTGCCTATGGGGCGCACAGTCATGTTGGTCAGGCGCAGCGCGTTCGCGAGCGCGAGGCCAGGGCCGCCGACCGAGGTCGGGGCGTCGGCGCCGCCCAGTAGCGTGGGGGCCACGAACGCGGCGACGCGATCCACCAGGCCCGCCTGCACGAAGGCGCCGGTCAGCTCGCTGCCCGCTTCCAGCAGCACCGCGGTCACGTCGAGCGCCAGCAGGCGCGCGCCGAGATCGGCCACGTCCACCCGGCCCTCCCGCGACTTGCACGCCAGGACCGTCACGCCCGCCGACTCGAGCGCCGCCAGCCGCTGCGGCGCCGCCGCCTCCCCGACCGCCACCAGGACGCGGGACCGACTCCCGGTCTGGAGCAGCTTGGCGTCGAGCGGCAGGCGGGCGCGGCTGTCCACCACCACGCGATAGGGCTCCCGCGGCCAGGGCTGCGCGAGGCGCACCGTCAGGGCCGGATCGTCGGCGAGCACGGTCCCGATGCCGGTCACGATGGCGTCGCTCTGGCTGCGGAGCCGGTGCCCTTCCTGTCGCGCCGCCTCGCCGGTGATCCACTGCGACCGGCGGTCGAAGCTCGCGATCTTGCCATCGAGGGTCATGGCCCACTTGACGGTGACGTGGGGCCGTTGCCGCTCGACCGCGGTGAAGAAGGCGCGGTTGAGGTCGCGGGCTTCCCGCTCCAGGCAGGGCGTGGTGACTTCGACGCCCGCGGTGGCGAGGGCGGCGGTCCCGCCGCCCTTCACCCGCGGATTGGGATCCCGCGTGGCCGACACGACCCGGCGGACCCCGGCGCGGATGATCGCGTCCACGCAGGGCGGCGTGCGCCCCACGTGGTTGCACGGCTCGAGCGTCACGTAGAGGATGGCGCCGCGCGCCCGCTCGCCCGCCTCGGCGAGCGCGGCCGCCTCCGCGTGGGCGCCGCCCGCCCGCTCGTGAAAGCGCTCGGCGAGCATGGCGCCGTCCCGCACGAGGATCGCGCCTACCATGGGGTTGGGTGACGTGAGGCCGCGCCCCCGCGCCGCGAGGGTGAGGGCCCGCGCCATCCACTGAAGATCGGTCATGTCGTCGTACGGGGGCCGGCCGCCCCCCCGGGCAGGCATTTTACCGCGCTTACTCCGGCTCCGGCTGCTCCCCGAGCAGGGCGTCCACGAAGGTCTTCGGGTCGAAGACCTGGAGGTCGTCGATCTGCTCGCCGACCCCGACCAGCTTGATCGGTACCCCCAGCTCCTGGTGGATCCGGATCGCGATGCCGCCCTTGGCGGTGCCGTCGAGCTTGGTCAGCACGAGGCCGGTGAGCCCGATCGCCTCGTGGAACATGCGCGCCTGCTGGAGCCCGTTCTGGCCCGTGGGCGCTTCCAGCACCATGAGGGATTCGTGGGGGGCGCCGGGCATCTGGCGGGCCAGCACGCGCTTGAGCTTGGCCAGCTCGTCCATGAGGTTGGACTTGGTGTGCAGGCGCCCCGCCGTGTCCACCAGCAGCACGTCCACATCACGCGACGTGGCTGCCTTCACCGCGTCGAAGACCACCGCGGCCGGGTCGGCGCCCGCGACCTGGTGGATGACGTCCACCTCGATCCGGCGGCCCCACTCCTGGAGCTGCTCGATAGCCGCCGCGCGAAAGGTGTCGGCGGCGGCGATCAGCACCCGCTTACCGTCGGCCTTGAGCCTAGCCGCCATCTTCGCGGTGCTGGTGGTCTTGCCCGCCCCGTTGACGCCCAGCATGAGGATGACGGAGGGATGGGCGTCGAGGACGAGCGGCGCGGCCGCGCCCGCGAGGGAGTCCTCGAGGAAGCGATGCAGGGAGGCGCGCACGTCCTGGGTGGTGACGGCGCGGCCCCGCTTGATCTCGTCCCGAACGCGCTTGACGAAGGCGCCCGCCGCGGCCGCTCCCAGATCCGCCGCGATCAGGGTCTCCTCGAGCTCCTCCAGCATCGCCTCGTCCACCGGACGGGCGATGGCGAGGACGGCCCCCAGGCCCTCGTCCATCAGCTCGCGGGTGCGCCGCAGTCCCTGCCGGACGCGCTCCCCGAGGGAGCGGAACAGGCTCACGATCCGGAGGCCGGCGCCTGGGGGAGCTCGAGCCGCTGGATCACCGTGCCCTTCGGCCCAAGCGGCGGGAGGACCTTGCCGTTCAGGGCGAGCTCGACGCCACCGGCATTGCCGATGGTCACGAGGAAGCGGCGCTCGGCCGACCACTCCCGGCTGGCGCCGGCCGGCAGCAGCTCCTCGGTGGCGCGGCCCTCATCGGGCTGGACCCGGATCCAGGTCGGCTCGACCGCCTTGATCAGGAGACGCTGTGGTCCGGGGCTGCTCTTGACCACGGCGGGCGCCGGAGTCGGAGCCGGGGTGGCGGCCGGGTTGCTAGCCGGCGTAGCCGGTGGCTGGGCCACTGCCAGGGTCGGAGCGGGTGCCGCGACCGGTCGCGGGGCCTCCCCGGGCGGGGTCACCGGCCCGGCCGCCGGTGGAGCCTGGATGGAGCGTGGCACCGGGACCGAGACTTCCATTTTCGGTGCGGCGACTGAAGTTCCACCCGTTCGCTTCACGGTCAGGTTGATCACGATCAGCGCGATGCCGAGGATCACCAGGAGGGCCAGCCCCACCAGCACGGAGCTGTTGGCCCACGTGGTGCGGGGGCGCGGTGGGGCGTTCGCCGCCTGGGCGGCCGCGCGCTCGCCCGCCAGGGCCTCGTAGTGGCCGAGCGCCTCCTCCGGGGCCTCGCGCAGGAACCCGCAATAGGCCCGGATGAAGCCGCGCACGAAGACCGGCGACGGCAGGTCAGCCAGGCGCTCTTCCTCGAGGGCTTCGAGATGGCGGATCCCCACGCGGGTGGATCGCGCCATGTCCTCCAGCGAGCTGCCCTTCGCCTCGCGGAGCGCGCAGAGATATCCTCCGAGCGAGGTCGCCGGGGTCTCAGCGGGCGTCATGCCCAGTAGTGTAGCGCGGGTTACGCGTCGGTCAGCTTTACTGAGACGAGGCGGGAGAGGCCCGGCTCCTCCATGGTCACGCCATAGAGCACGTCGGCGGCCTCCATCGTCTTGCGGTTGTGCGTGATCACCACGAACTGGGTCTGGGTGCAGAGCTCGCGCAGCACCCGGAGGAACCGGTGGATGTTCGCGTCGTCGAGCGGCGCATCCACCTCGTCGAGCACGCAGAACGGGCTCGGGCGGTGGTAGAAGATCGCGAAGAGCAGGGCGAGCCCGGTGAGGGCCTTCTCGCCCCCCGACATCAAGGTGACGGCCTGGAGGCGCTTGCCCCTTGGCTGGGCCATGAGCTCCACGCCCAGCTCCAGCGGATCCTCCTCGCCCTCCTCGGGCGGCACCATGCGCAGCTCGGCGCGCCCGCCCTCGAAGAGCCGCGCGAAGATGTTGCCGAAGTGCCGGTTGATGTCGTCGAAGGCCTCCTGGAACCGGTCCTGAGCGGTGCGGGTCATCCCGCGCAGGGCCTTCTCCAGGTCCTTGATCGACCCGACCACGTCGTCGTGCTGGGTGCGGAGGAAGTCCAGGCGCTCGGTCAGCTCGCGGAACTCCTCGTCCGCCACCAGGTTGACCGGGCCCATGGCCTCGAGCTTGGTCGACAGCTCCTCGTGCCGCTGCCGGACCTCCTCGAGGTCCCGCGCGGCATCGTGGGCGGCCAGCAGCGCCTCCGGGCTCTCGATGGCGTGGCGGCGCCGCGCTTCCTGCACCAGCTCCTCGCGGCGCACGCGGCCTTCCGTCTCGGTCAGATCGAGCTGGTGGAGGCGGCCCACGAGCGCGGTCAACTGGTGCTGCACCTCGCGCAGCTCGGTCTCGAGCGCCTGCCGCTCGTCGAGCTGGCGCTGGTGCTCTTCCGCGATGACCGCCACCTCGGCCTCGAGCCGGTCGCGCTCGGCCACCGCGTCCCGGGCCTGCGCGTCCGTTCGCTCGCGCTCGGCGGTCAGGTCCCCGCGCCGTTCGGCGGTTTGCGTTCGGCGCCCCACCGACTGCTGCTGCTGGAGGCCGAAGTCCTCCTCGAGCCCCATGATGCGCTCGATATCGCGGCCCAGGGCCTCCACCCGCTCCGCCACCGTGGCCAGCTCGACGCGGCAGACCGTGAGGCGCTCGGTGAGCCCGGTCTCGTCGCCCTGCCCGCTCTCGAGGAGGGCCTGGAGCGCGGTCAGGTCGCCACCCAGCCGGCTCTCCAGCTCCGAGGCGGTCACCAGCGCGCGCTCCAGCTCGATGAGTTGGGCCGCGGTCTCCTCGCCCTCGCCCGCGAGCTGCTCGCTCTCGGCGGCCAGCGTCTCGAGGTGGCGCGTGACCCGGTCCGCCTCGCGCAGCACCGACTCGAGGTCCTTCTCGCCGGACAGCCGCGCGGTTTCCTGCGCCTGGTAATTGGACTGCAGCCCCTCGAGCCGGGTCCGCAGGCCGGTGGCCTCGCCCTCGATCGCCCCCGCCCGCGCCGCCGCCGCGGCCACGTCACGCTCGAGGTCGGCGATCTCCTCGCCGAGCTGGCGGATGGCCCGCTTGCGTCCGAGCAGCGAGTGATCATTGCTCTGCCGCTCGCTGTCGCGATGGCCGCCGGTGAGGCGCCCGCTCGGTGACAGCACCTCGCCCGAGCGCGTGACGTAGGTGGCGACCACGCCGTTCCGACGCCAGAGCGTCTCGGCCTGGTCGAGATGGGAGACGATGCCCACCCGACCGAGGAGGTAGTGCAGCAGGGCCGGGCGCGGGCCGCCCACCAGGCGGGCCGCCCAGCTCACCTCTCCCGAGTCCTCGGGGAGGGCCGCTGCGGGTGGCAGCGTCTCGAGCGGCAGCAGGGTGGCCGCGCCCGCGCCCTCACGCTCCAGATATCCCAGCGCGGCCCGTGCGTGCTCGAAGCGCTCCACCACCACCCACTGGAGTCGATCGCCGAGGACCGCCTCCACCGCCCTCTCGAGACCGTTCGGGACTTCCAGGAGGTCGGCCACCGTGCCCACCACGCCGCCCAGGTCGCCGGCGCCGGGGCGCGCGAACATCGCCCGCACGCCGGCGCCGTAGCCCTCGCGCTCCCGCTCCAGGCGCTCGAGCGCTTCGAGCGCCGACTGCCGTGCGGCCAGCTTCACGCGCAGGCCGGCGAGCGCCTCCTGCGCCTCGGCCCGCGCGGTCTCCCGATCCCGCCGCGCCGCCTCGATCTCGTGCAGCTCCGTGCTCAGCAGCGAGAGCTGGGCGCCGGCCCGCTGGCGCGCCGCCTCCAGGCGCAGCCGCGTGCCCGCGAGCGCGTCGGCCTCCGCGCGGGCGCCCGCCAGCTCGGCGGCGAGGCGCTCGGCGCGGCGATCCACCTGGGCGCGGCGCTCGCGGAGCTCGCCCCCCGAGCGCGTGAGCTCGGCGCGGGCGCCCGCGACCCGGATCTGCTCCAGCCGGAAGGCCTCGAAGCGCTCCCGGCGCTCACTGAGCGCCCTCCGGCAGGCCTCGATCCGCGCCTCCACGCGCTGCACCTCGCCGTCCTGCTCCGCGTGCCGCCGCCGGGCCTCCTCGAGGCCGCGGTCCTTGTCCTCGCGCTCGGCCGCGAGGGCCACCCGCCGCTCGCCGAGCGCGCGGATCTCCTCCTCGAGGCGCGTCTCCTCGGCGACCAGGTCCCGGATCTGGAGGCCCATCTGCTCGCGCCGCTCCAGGAGGCGCTCCGCCTCGCCCTGGATCTTCTGCACGGACTGGCGCAGGTCGCCCAGCCGGTACTCGGTGTCCTGCATGGCGGCGGCCTGCAGGGCCTGGCGGCCGGTCAGGGTGGCGATCCGGGCGCGCTGCTGCTCCTCGGTCACGCGCAGCGACTCCATCTCGCGCGTGACCGCCTCGTGCTGGGCCGCCCGCGCCGCGTAGTCCGCCGCGACGAGGGCCAGATCGAGCCCCTGCCGCTCGGACTGGAGCGCCTTGTACTGCTGCGCCTTCCGCGCCTGGCGCTCGATCGAGGAGAGCTGGCGGCGCACCTCCTCCATCACGTCGCGCAGCCGCTGCAGGTTGAGCCGGGTCGCGTCGAGCTTGCCCTGGGTCTCGGAGCGCTGCTGCTTGTAGCGCGCGATGCCCGCCGCCTCCTCGATGAACACCCGGCGCTCCCACGGCTTGGCGGTCAGCACGTGGTTGAGCCGGTCCTGATCCATGAGGGCGTAGGCCTTCGGATTCACCCCGGTGCCCGCGAAGAGGTCCTGGATGTCGCGCAGCCGGCACGCGTTGGTGTTGAGCAGGTACTCGCTCTCGCCGGTGCGGTAGAGGCGGCGGGCCACCGCCACCTCGCTCCACGGCACGTTGAGGCCGCCGTCGTTGTTGAACACGAGGCTGACCTCGGCCATCCCGATCATCTTCCGGGAAGACGAGCCGTGGAAGATGATGTCTTCCATCTTGGTGCCGCGGAGGGTCTTGGGGCTCTGCTCGCCGAGGGCCCAGCGGATCGCGTCGGCCACGTTGGACTTGCCGCAGCCGTTGGGGCCGACGATACAGGTGACGCCGGGGAAGACCTTGACGTCCGTCTTCTCCGCGAACGACTTGAAACCGTGGATCAGGATCGATTCGAGTCGCATGCCATTCATGCCCAGGGGGCGTGGTTCAGTAATAACATGCGGTCGGCGGATCAACCAAGAAAAAACCCCACTAGTGGGGGGCGGGGACGCGCTGCGGCACTAGATATGGGCCGAGGGATCGAGGGGCTCAGGCTCCCTTGAGCAAGCAGCACTTCTTGTACTTCTTGCCGGAGCCGCAGTGGCACGGATCGTTGCGGCCCACCTTCTGTCCGTCGGCGGTCCGCGGCTCCGGCCGCGCGGTCACCGGGCGCCCCGGCGCGATGTCGAGGTCGCCGCCCCGCGACTCCTGCCACTCAGGCGTAGCGCGTTGGGCAACGTTGGTAGTCGGGGCGTCCTCCTGGGTCATGCGGACCTTGAAGAGCTCCTCGACCGCCGTCTCCTTCAGGCTGCCGATCATCTCCTGGAACATGTCGAAGGCTTCCTTCTTGTACTCGGTCAGCGGATCGCGCTGGCCGTAGCCACGGAGGCCGATGCCTTCCTTCAGGTGGTCCATGTTGAGCAGGTGCTCGCGCCAGAGCTGGTTGATCCCGCGGAAGCCCCCGCCCTCCCACTCGAGGCCGAGGATGATCCAGCGCTCGAGGCGATGGAACATCTCGCCGCCCATCTCCCCCTCGCGCCGGCGGTAGTGGGCCTCGGCCGCCTCGGTGACCTGCTCCACCAGTGCTTCGTGGGACGCGATGTCGTCGACCTTCAGGTCGGGCAGGCGGAAGTCGAACTGGCGATACAGGGCCTCGTTGAGCCCCACCAGGTCCCAGTCCTCCTGGTGGGCCTCCGGGCCGGCGTAGCGCGCCACCACCACGCCCACCAGCTCGCCGATCCACTCGAGCACGGTCTCCTCCTGGCTCTCTCCCGCCAGGACCTCGCGCCGCAGCCCGTAGACGATCTCGCGCTGCTTGTTCATGACGTCGTCGTACTCGAGCAGGTGCTTGCGGATCTCGAAGTTGCGCGTCTCCACCCGCTTCTGGGCGGTGCCGATGGCGCGCGTCACGAGCTTGTGCTCGATCGGCTCACCCTCTTCCATGCCCAGGTGCTCCATGATGCGCTGGATCCGCTCGGAGCCGAAGATGCGCAGCAGGTCGTCCTCGAGCGAGAGGTAGAAGCGCGACGAGCCCGGGTCGCCCTGGCGGCCCGAGCGGCCGCGGAGCTGGTTGTCCACCCGCCGCGACTCGTGGCGCTCGGTCCCGATGATGTGCAGGCCGCCCAGCTCCACCACCCGCTCGTGCTCCGGATCGGTGGCCTTCTTCGCCTCGAGCCAGGCCGCCTCCCGCGCCTCCGGGGGGGCGGTGGCCGGATCGAGCCCCTTCTTGCTCAGCAGGGCCTTGGCCAGGAAGTCCGGGTTGCCGCCGAGCAGGATGTCAGTGCCGCGCCCCGCCATGTTGGTGGCGATGGTGACCGTCTTCTCCCGCCCCGCCTGGGCCACGATCTCGGCCTCGCGCTCGTGGTACTTGGCGTTGAGCACCTGGTGGGCGATCCCGCGCTTCTTGAGCAGCTTCGAGAGCCGCTCCGACTTCTCGATGGAGACGGTGCCGACCAGCACCGGCTGGCCCTTGCCGTGCCGCTCCGCGATCTCGTCGGCCACCGCGTCGAACTTCTCGCGCTCGGTCTTGTAGACGACGTCCGGAAAGTTGATCCGGCCCAGCGTCCGGTTGGTCGGGATCACGGTGACGTCGAGCTCGTAGATCTTGGCGAACTCCTCCGCCTCGGTGGCCGCGGTCCCGGTCATGCCCGAGAGCTTGTCGTACATGCGGAAGTAGTTCTGGAGCGTGATGGTGGCGAGGGTCTGGTTCTCCCGCGCGATCTTGAGGCCTTCCTTGGCCTCCACCGCCTCGTGGAGACCGTCGGACCAGCGCCGGCCCGGCATCATGCGGCCGGTGAACTCGTCCACGATTACCACCTGCGCCTGCACCACCATCCGCCCCTGGTCGTCCACCGTCTCCAGGTCCTTGACCACGTAGTCCACGTCCTTGTGGAAGATGTGGTGGGCCTTGAGGGCCTGGTTGATGTGGTGGGCGACCTCGATGTGGGCGGGGTCGGAGAGGTTCTCGATGCCGAGGAGCCGCTCGCAATAGGCCCCGCCCTGGTCGGTGAGCGAGACGGTGCGCGCCTTCTCGTCCACGATGTAGTCGCCCTCGGCCGTCTCCTCGATCTCCGAAAGCTTGCCCTCCACGATGGTGGCGGCGCGCTTGAGCCGCGGGATCACCCGGTTCACCTTCTCGTAGAGGGGGGCCCGGCTCTCCGCGTTGCGGTCGCGTCCCGAGATGATGAGCGGGGTCCGCGCCTCGTCGATCAGGATCGAGTCCACCTCGTCCACGATCGCGTAGTGGTGCTCGCGCTGGACGATGTCGTCGAGGCTGAACTGCATGTTGTCGCGGAGGTAGTCGAAGCCGAACTCGTTGTTGGTGCCGTAGGTGATGTCGGCCGCGTAGGCGTCCTTTCGGGTCACCGGGCGCAGGGCGGCCAGCCGGATGTCGGAGGAGGCGAAGGACGGATCGTAGAGGTACTGCATCTCGTGCTGGATCACCCCCACCGTGAGGCCGAGGGCGTGGTAGATCGGGCCCATCCACTGGGCGTCGCGGCGGGCCAGGTAGTCGTTGACCGTGACCAAGTGGGTGCCCAGCCCGGGTAGCGCGTTGAGATACGCGGGCAGCGTGGCCACCAGGGTCTTGCCCTCGCCGGTGGCCATCTCGGCGATCTTGCCGGAGTGCAGCACCATGCCGCCCATCATCTGGACATCGAAGTGACGCATGTGCACGGTCCGCCGCGCCGCCTCGCGGACGGCGGCGAAGGCTTCCGGGAGCAGGTCGTCGAGCTCGGCCCCGTCGGCCAGCCGCTGGCGCAGCTCGGTGGTGCGGGCGCGCAGGGCCTCGTCGGAGAGCGCCTGCAGGCCCGGCTCGAGCGCGGCGATCTCGACGACCACCGGGCCCATGCGCTTGACGTCGCGCTCGTGCTTGGTGCCGAAGATCGAGCGGAAGATGGCGTTAAGCATGTCCGGGCCTCATCTTACACCACCCGCCGAGCCCCGCAGGAGCTCCCGGGCGTGGCGGCGCGAGGTTTCGGTGACCCGCTCCCCGCCCAGCATGCGCGCGACCTCGTCCACGCGGGCGGCCTCCCGCAGCGGGGTCACGGACGTGCGCGTGGCGCCGCGGGTCACCCGCTTCTCGACCAGCAGATGATGCCCCGCGTAGGCGGCGATCGGGGCCAGGTGGGTCACGCAGAGCACCTGGCGGCCCACGGCCGAGGCGCGGAGCTTCTGGCCCACCACGTCGGCGACACGGCCGCCGATTCCCGCGTCCACCTCGTCGAAGACGAGCACCGGCACGTCGTCGGCCGCGGCCAGGACGGTCTTGGCCGCCAGCATCACGCGCGAGAGCTCGCCGCCCGAGACGACCTTGGCGAGGGGCCGCAGGTCCTCGCCCGGGTTGGCCGAGAGCAGCAGCTCGGCGGTCTCGGCCCCGCGCGGCCCCACCCGCCAGCCTCCCTCGCCCGATCCGAGCTCGCCCGGGGCGGCCGCCTCGCGCCGCAGGGCCACCCGAAAGCGCCCGTGCTCCATGCCGAGCCCGCGGATCTCCTTCTGGATGAGGCGCTCGAGCCGCTCCGCCCCGCGCGTGCGGGCCTCCGAGAGGGCCGCCGCCTGGGCGCCCGCCGCCGCCGCCGCCTCGGCCACCGCGCGATCCATGTCCTCCGCGATCGCGTCGTGGCGCGTGATCCGATCCAGCGCCGCCGCGACCTCGTGCCGGTGCGCGAGGATCGCGGCCACCGAGTCGCCGTACTTGCGCTTGAGCTTCACGATGGCGTCGAGCCGCGCGTCGATCTGCTCGAGCCGCTCGGGGTCGAGGACCGCGCGGTCCCGGAGGACGCGGGCCCGGCCGACCACGTCCTCGACATAGGCCTGGGCGCCCTCGATCGCCTCGATGGGCGCGGCGGCCTCCGGCTCGTGGCGCGAGACGTCGCGCAGCAGCGCGGCCGCGCGCGCGAGCCGGGCCGCCGCCGACTGCGGATCCTCGTAGAGCAGGCCGAGCGCCTCCTGCAGCCCGGCCGCGATCCGCTCGGCGTGCTGCAGCCGACCGCGCTCGGCCCGGAGCTCGTCCTCCTCCCCGTCCTTGAGCTGGAGGCCGTCGATCTCGGAGAGCTGGAAGCGGTAGAGGTCTTCCTGGCGGGCGCCCTCGCGCATTTCTTCGCGCAGGCGCAGCAACGCCGCGCGCGCTTCCTCCCACCGCCGCACCAGCGCGCCCAGCCGCTCGCGGCGCTCGTCCGCCCCCGCGAAGCGGTCCAGCAGCAGGAGCTGCCGCGCCGGCTCCATCAGGCGCTGGTGCTCGTGCTGGCCGTGGAGCTCCACCAGGAGCTCGCCCAGGCGCTCGAGCAGGCCCACGGTGGCGGCCGCGTCGTTCACGAAGGCGCGGTGCCGGCCCGAGCGCGCCAGCTCGCGCTTGATGACGAGCTCCCCGTCGGCCACGCGATGCCCGGCCTCGTCGAGCAATGCGGCCACCGGGCCGGCCGGGTCGATCTCGAACACCGCGGAGACCACCGCGGTGTCGGCCCCGGTGCGGATCCAGTCGGGCTGGGCGCGGGCGCCGGTGAGGAGCAGGAGCGCGTCCACCACGATGGACTTGCCGGCGCCCGTCTCGCCGGTGAGCACGTTGAGGCCGGCGGCGAACGGCACCACCGCCTCCTCCACCACCGCGAGATTGCGAATCGACAGCTCGCGCAGCATCGTCCCGGCCATGCTACGGCCAATGCCGCGGGGCGCTCAACTGTATCCTATCGCTCGCCCCACTTGAGCTTCGTGCGGAGCACCGAGAAGAAGTTCTTCTGGGGAACGCGGAGGAGCCGGGTCCGGGCGGTGGCCCGGCGCACCTCGACGATGTCGTGGCCCTTGAGCGCGAAGCCCACCTGGCCGTCCAGGGTCAGCATGACGTCCTGGTCGGTGAGCAGGGTGATCGAGATGCGCTGGGTGGCGGGCAGCACGATCGGCCGGTTGGTGAGGGTGTGCGAGCAGATCGGGGTGAGCACCACCGCGTCCATGGTCGGGAACACGATGGGGCCGCCCGCCGACAGGCAGTAGGCGGTCGAGCCGGTGGGGGTGGAGAGGATGAGCCCGTCCGCCCGGTAGCCGGTCGCGAAGTCGCCGTCCACCGCCACCTCGAGCCGGATGATGCGGCTCATGGCCGACTTGGTGATGACCACGTCGTTGAGCGCGGCGTATTCGCCGAGCCGCTCGCCCAGCCGGTAGACGCGGGCCTCGAGCAGCATGCGCTCCTCGATGACCAGCTCCCCGCGCAGGTAGGCCTCGAGCGCCGGGAACAGCTCGTCCAGCGTGAGCGCGGTGAGGAAGCCGAGGCCGCCCAGGTTGACGCCCAGGATCGGCACGCCGAGGTCGCCCACCAGGCGCGCCATGCTGAGCAGGGTGCCGTCACCGCCCAGGACGAGCAGGAGATCGGACTGGGCGGGCAGCTCCGGCCGTCCCGCCGTCGGCACCGTCGCCTCGGGGCAGAGCCCGGCCGTTTCCTTCTCCAGCACCGGCTGGATCCCGTGGCCCGCGCACCACTCGAGGAGCTGCGGCACCACCGTGCGGGCCTCCTCCCGGTCGGTCTTGGCGACGATCCCCAGCCGCTTCACGGCACCGGCACCTCCTCCGCGGTGACCTGGGTGATCAGCGCGTCCAGCTCGGTGAGCGTGCGGCCGGTCTTGGTCAGGAGGAGGAAGAACTCGCGGTTGCCCTTCGGGCCCTTCAGCGGCGACGCGGTGACGCCGCGCACGTGCCAGCCGTGCAGCACCCCGAAGCGGGCCACCCGCGCGAGCACCGCCCGGTGATGGGAGCCGTCCCGGACCACGCCGCCCTTGCCCACCTGCCCCTTGCCGACCTCGAACTGCGGCTTCACCAGCACCACCGCCTCGCCCTTCAAGGTGAGCACGTTGAACACCGACGGAAGCACCTTCTCGAGCGAGATGAACGAGACGTCCACGGTGGCCAGATCGGGCGACTCGGGGAAGGAGTCGATCGGCAAATTGCGCGCGTTGGTCTTCTCCATCACCACCACCCGCCCGTCGGCGCGCAGCTTCGCGTCGAGCTGGCCATGCCCCACGTCCACCGCGTAGACCTTCACCGCGCCCCGCTCCAGCAGGCAATGGGTGAACCCGCCGGTGGAAGCGCCCACGTCGATGGCCACGCGCCCCTTGGGCTCGATGGTGAAGGTGGCGAGCGCGTGCGCCAGCTTGTCCCCGCCCCGGCTCACGAAGCGCGGGCGCGCCGCCAGCTCGATGCGCGCGGAGGGCGCCACCAGCGCGCCCGCCTTGTCCATCCGCTGCCCGTCCACCATCACGTCACCGGCCAGGATCACCCGCGCCGCCTTCTCGCGCGATTCGAGGAGCCCGCGCTCCACCAGCGCGATGTCCAGACGAACTTTTGTTTTTGCGCGAGTCTCGCCGCGGGCTCGTTCGGTTACGGCAGCCGTCTTTCCGCGGACACTCGCCGCTGTCTTCCGTGGCTGGGCGGGCTTCGACAGGCCGCGCTTCGTTGGGGACCTCTTCACGCCGGCTCCTTTCTTGAGCCGTCCGCGCCTTCGGCCAGGAGATGGCGGGGCGGACGATCGCGGAGAAAGACGGTGGAGCGCTGCCGGTGAGGGAACGGCTCGACCGCGTTCATGCGGGCTCCTAAGCCCCTGAGACCGTACCAAAATTCCAACGGTCACGATTATATAGCCGAACCCCCTCCCGGAACGAATTCAGGCGGCGCGCCGGCCGGCCCGGGGTCTCAGCACGAAGAGGAGCCCCATGCCCGCCACGAAGCCCCCGATATGGGCGAAAAAGGCCACCCCGCCGCTCGCCCCGAAGCTGCCGAGCCCGTTGAGCACCTGGACCACGATCCAGAAGCCCAGCACGAACACGGCGGGGATCTTCACGAGGCGGAAGAAGAAGCCCAGGATGATCAGCGTGGTCACGTGGGCGTGCGGGAAGAGCAGCAGATAGGCACCGAGCACGCCGGACACGGCGCCGCTCGCGCCCACCATGGGCACCGGGGAGCCGGGGCCGATGGCGGTCTGGGCCAGGGCGGCCGCCACGCCGGAGGCGAGATAGAAGATCAGGTAGCGGCCGTGGCCCAGGACGTCCTCGACGTTGTTGCCGAAGATCCAGAGGTAGAGCATGTTGCCGGCGATATGGAACAGACCGCCGTGCATGAACATCGAGGAGAAGATCGTGAGGATCGGTGACGGCAGGTCCGCCGCCGAGGGGCAGGCGCCGATGAGCCGGCACGGCACCAGCCCGAACTCCTCGATGAAGGCCTGCCCGGCCCGCGCGCCCTGCACGCCGCCCACCTCCAGCGAGACCTGGTAGAAGAAGACCAGCGCGTTGGCCACGATCAGGCCGATGGTGACGATCGGGGTGCTGTGGATCGGGTTGTCGTCTTTGAGCGGGAACACGGTCGCTACGGCGCCGCGGGGCCGAGCGTGACCACGGTGGGCGCGCTCAGGTAGGTCCGCGCGACCCGCTGCACGTCCTCGACCGTCACCGCCTCCACCGCGCGCTCGTAGCGCTCGGCGAATCCGGGCCCGACCCCGAGCGCCTCGAAGAAGGCGTCGTACCAGGCCAGCCGCGCGTTGGTGCGCCGGTCCAGCGCGAACTGCCCGAGCAGGTACCCCTTGGCGCGGGCGAGCTCGGGCGGGCTCAGGGGATCGCGGCGGATGCGCTCGAGCTCCCCCAGCATCGCGGCTTCCGCCCGGGTCTGGTTGGCCGGCGCGGTGCCGAGCTGGGTGAAGAGCACGCCCGGGCCCAGACGCGACGGGTAGGCGCCGCCCGTCGAGTAGGCCAGGCCCTGCTTGTCGCGCACCTCGGTGAAGAGCCGCGCGGCCATGCCCCCGCCCAGCGCGGTGGCCAGCACCTTCACCGCCGCATAGTCGGCGTGCGAGGTGGGCGGGGCGAGGAAGCCGGCCAGGACCTGCGCCTGGGCCGACGGCTTCACGATCACGGTGCGGTCCGCGCGCGCCGCCGCCGCGGGGAGCGTGGGCTCGGCCTCCGCGGGGCCCGCGGGGGCGTCGGCGAAGAGGCGCGCCGCCTCCGCCATCACCTGGCGCGCGTCGACGTCACCGCTCACGGCCAGGATCATGCGCGGGCCACGGTAGAAGCGCTGGTGATGCGCAACCAGGCGGGCGCGGTCGATGCGCTCCAGCGCGCCGGGCCGGCCCAGGATCGGGCGGCCGTACGGGTGATCCCCGTAGACGCGGTTCATGAGCGTATCCATGGCCAGGGAGAACGGCTGGTCCTGCCGGCTGCGGAGCGCGGTCAGGGTGGCGCTGCGCTCGCCGTCGATCTCGGCGGCGGGCAGCGTGGGCCGGAGCGCGACGTCGGCGATCAGCTCGAGCATCGCTTTCCAGTTTCGCGCGAGCGCGGTGGCGCGGATCTCCGAGTAGTCCAGGTCGGCCGACGTGGAGATCCCGCCGCCCAGATTCTCCGCGGTCTCCGCGATCTGGAGCGCCGAGCGGCGCTCGGTCCCCTTGACCAGCACCTGCTGGAGCAGATGGCTGATGCCCGCGTCGTCCTCGGTCTCCCAGCGCGAGCCCATCCGCACGAAGAGCGAGGCCGCCGCCACCGGGGTCGCGGTGTTCTCGCGCAGCAGCACGGTGAGGCCGCCGGGGAGCTGCTGGCGAGCCGGCTGGGCCGCCGCACTCCCGGCCCCGGCCCACCCGAGGGCCACGGCCAGCGCCAGCGCGGCCACGTCCCGCCGGCTCACTGCGCGCGGCCCCGCGGCACGAAGGCCAGCCGCGCGTAGGAGTCGGTGAGGTAGCGGCGCGCCGCCTCCTGCACCTGCCCGCGCGTCACCGCGCGCACGCGATCCACGTAGCCGCGCTCGGCCTCCAGGCTCCAGGTGATCTCGGCGCGGCCGTACGCCAGGGCCAGGCCTTCCACCGTCTCGCGCGAGAACTCGCGCTGGGCCTCGGAGGCGGTGATCGCGCGGGCCAGCTCCTCCGGCGTCACCCCATCGGCCTGGATACGTCGGATCTCGGCCAGGATGCCGCGCTCCACCGCCTCATGGTCCCCACTCTCGAGCTGGGCGGTGACGCCGACCGCGCCCGCGCCCTGGAGCGCGCCGTACCAGCCGCTGATCCCGGAGACCAGCCGGGCCTTCTCCCGGAGCGCCTGGTTGAGCCGGGAGCTGCGCGGGCCGCCCAGGATGTGGCTGAGCACGTCCACCGCGGGCATGTCGGGATGACCGAGCGGCGGCGCCAGCCACGCGAGGCCGAGCTGCGTCTGTCGCTCGGGGCGCTCCACCGACCGCGTGCGCACGCCATCGAGCGCCACCGTGGGTGGCAGCGGCTGCCGCGTGTAGCCGGCCCGGGGGAGCGCGCCGAAGACGGCGAGCGCGGCGGCGCGGACCTCCGCCGGGTTGACGGGACCGACCACGACCAGCGCCATGTTCTCCGGCACGTAGTGGCGCTTGTAGAAGCCGCGCAGCGTCTCCTGGGTGGCGCCGCGCAGGTCGGCCGCGTCACCCAGCACGGGGCGGCCGTAGGGATGGCCCTGGTAGAGCAGATGGTAGAGCTGGCGCCCCAGGGACGCGCGCGGATTGTCCTCGTTGAGCCGCACCTCCTCGAAGACCACGTCGCGCTCGCGCGCCAGCTCGGTGGCATCGAAGACGGAGTTCAGCACCATGTCCGCGATCGTCGAGATCCCTTGTGCGGTGCGCGTCGCGGGCAGTAGCAGGTAGTAGAAGGTGTAGTCGTTGGAAGTGCCCGCGTTGGTGCGCCCGCCCACCGCCTCGACGTCGCGCTCGACGAATCCGCGCGGCCGCGTCTCGGTGCCCTTGAAGAGCATGTGCTCCGCGAAGTGCGAGAAGCCGCGCTCTCCGACCGCCTCGTCGCGCCCGCCGACTCCAGTCCACAGATGAATCGCGACAGTGGCCGCGGCGCGGTGCTCCTGGATGATGAGCCGCATGCCGTTGGGAAGCACTTCCCGGATGGGCGCGGGCAGCCCCTGGCGCGATCCCGGCGCGGGCGGCGCCGTCGTGCACCCACCGAGCGTATAAAGGAGGAAGGCGATCGCGCAGACGCCTACGGCGCATCTGCCGATGGAGGGGCTCATTGCCGCTACACGGTACCAGAGCCCCAGACAGTTTGCCGGGTCATCTGTCGGGGGCATGCCGGGCAGAACGCCTTTGTCGTGCCAGGGTCCGGGTGGCGGTACGGGCCATAACATGTTGAAACTAAAGACTAGGTAAGTCTGAAGATCCCCTGGCATCGCGGGTGCATCCTATGGCTGCGAGTTGGGGCCCCAGGGGCCAGGAGAAGAACCCCAGTGGAAAACGCAGTGAGAACGCAGTCAGAAAGGACGGAAACAACGATGAGAAAGTTGCTTGCAGCGACGATGAGTGTAGTGACGGTCTTCTCCCTCTCGGCCACGGTCGGGATGGCGCAGACCTCCTGCCCCCCCGAGGTGGCGTCGGCGAAGGCGATGCTGACGCAGACCGCCAAGAGCCAGGACGTGCAGGCGCCCCGCTCCCTGGCGGGTGCTCGGTCGCAGGACGTGCAGGCCCCGCGTAGCCAGGACGTCCAGGCTCCCCGCTCGCTGGCGGGCGCCCGTTCACAGGACGTGCAGGCGCCGCGGAGCCAGGACATCCAGGCCCCGCGTGGTCAGGATGTGCAGGCTCCTCGTAGCCAGGATGTGCAGGCTCCTCGCGGTCAGAACATCCAGGCTCCGCGTAGCCAGGATGTGCAGGCCCCGCGCAGCCAGGACATTCAGGCCCCGCGTGGTCAGGACATTCAGGCTCCTCGTAGCCAGGACGTGCAGGCTCCTCGCGGTCAGAACATCCAGGCTCCTCGCGCCCAGGACGTACAGGCGCCGCGTAGCCAGGACATTCAGGCGCCGCGTGGTCAGGAAGTGCAGGCTCCTCGTGGCCAGGACGTGCAGGCTCCTCGTGGTCAGAACATCCAGACTCCTCGGGCCCAGGATGTCCAGGCCCCGCGCGCCCAGGATGTGCAGGCCCCCCGCTCTGCCGACTTCAAGAAGGCTTCTGGTCTCGTGAGCGAGGCCGAGGCGGCTTGCAAGGCCGGGAACTCCACGCTGGCGACCGACAAGGCCAAGGCGGCGATGGAGATGCTGAAGAAGTAGCAGTCCGACGACGCGACGACCGGCCCCGGGGCGATCCCCCGGGGCCGTTTCTTTTTCTGGTTCCGCGCTCAGACGAGGCGGGCCCGGAGCCGGGACGACGCGAAGTCCACGATCATGACCAGCCCGATCAGCACGAGGAGGACGGTCGCCGCCGCGGGATAGTTCAGCAGCCGCAGGTACGTCTGGATGTAGAAGCCGATGCCCCCCGCCCCCACGAAGCCCAGGACCGCCGCCGCTCGGATATTCGTCTCGAAGCGGTACAGCGTGAAGGACAGGAACTGCGGCATGAGCTGCGGCAGCACGCCCCAGCGAAGGACCTGCAGCGTCGTCGCGCCCGTCGCCCGCACCGCCTCCACCGGCCCCGGCTCGATGGCCTCGATGGCCTCCGAGTACAGCTTGGCCAGCACGGTGGCCGTGTAGACCATCACCGCCAGCACGCCGGGGAACGGGCCGAGGCCGACCGCGGCCACGAAGAACAGGGCGTAGACGAGCGTGTCCACCGCGCGGAAGGCATTGAGCAGGCTGCGCGCCCAGTAGAAGAGCCAGGGCGGCGCCGCGTTGCGGGCGGCCGCGAAGCCCAGCGGCAGCGCCAGCACCGCCGCCACCGCCGTGCCGACCACCGCGATCTGGATGGTCTCCATCGCCCCGCGGAGCGCGTTCCCCAGGACCGAGAGATCGGGCGGGACCATGCGGCGCAAGAAGTCCCACATGAATGGCAGGCCCTCGATCATGCGGCTCAGCGAGACTTCCGTCTCCACCGCCGACCAGGCGATGGCCCCCAGGATGACCACCCAGGCCGCCCAGCGGCTGCCGCGGCTCAAGCGGAGGCGCTCCCGAAGATGCGCGCGGTCGCCGCCGCGTCCAGGGAGCTGGGTGGCCCGTCGTGGACCACGCGGCCCCGGCTGAGCCCGATGACGCGCCGGCCGTAGGCCTGGGCGAGCTCGAGCACGTGGAGGGACGCGACGACCGTGATGCCGTCCTCCTCGTTGATCCGGCGCAGGAACTCCATCACGGTGTGGGCCAGCGCGGGGTCGAGGCTCGACATCGGCTCGTCGGCCAGGACCACTGCCGGCTCCTGGAGCAGCGCGCGCGCGATGGCCACGCGCTGCTGCTGGCCGCCCGAGAGCGTGTCTACCCGGCGACCGGCGAGACCGTCGAGGCCAACGCGTATGAGGATGGCGTGGGCCTTCGAGACCTCCGCGGGCTCGAACCAGCCCAGCAGCGACCGCCAGCGGGAGGCGTGCGCGAGCCGGCCGAGGAGCGTGTTCTCGAGCACGGTGAGTCGACGCAGAAGGTTGAACTGCTGGAACACGAAGCCGATGCGCGCGCGCACGCGCCGCAGCGCCTCGGGCGAGGCGCCGGTCACCGCCTCGTCGCCGATCCGCACCTCACCGGCGGTCGGGGTCACGAGCCCGTTCAGGCAGCGGAGCAGGGTGGACTTTCCCGCTCCGCTCGGCCCGATGAGGGCCACGAACTCGCCGGGCCCGATGTCGAGATCGACGCCGTCCAGCGCGCGCGGGCCGCCCGGATAGTCCTTGCGGAGCCCGCGGACGCGGATCACCGGCGGCCGGCGGTGAAGTGGAAGTGGATGTGGTAGACCACCTGCCCGCCCTCGGGCCCCGTGTTGCAGGACACGCGGTAGCCCCGCTCGGCGTACCCGGTGCGCTCGCCGAGGAGCCGCGCCACCTGCATGCACCGGCCGATCACTTCGGTGTCGCGGGGCTCGAGCCGTGCGAGTGACTCGATGTGGCGCTTCGGGACGATCAGCAGGTGGATCGGCGCCTTCGGGTACAGGTCCCGGAACGCCACGACCTGATCGTCCTCGTACTCGATCTCGGCGGGGCTTTCCTTCGCGGCGATGCGGCAGAAGGCGCAGCTCTGGGTCACGGGGCCTCCCGGCTCGTGTATAATGCTCGACGCAACGCCATCCCGTCCGCGAATCCGTTGGAGGACAACGATATGGGTACCTGTCCCAAGTGCAAGCTGCGCATCCGGAAGAACGGCAACCACATTAAGCTGGGCTCGGTCTGGCGCCACAAGATGTGCCCGAAGTCCGGCCGCCCCGCCGTCGCCAAGCGCGCCTAGCTCCCCTCCCCGCCCTTCCGCACCCGCTTCATCAGCGCGAGTCTCACCGCCGCTGGTCAGGGTAGCCGAAACCGGGCGAGGGTGGGAAGATCATCGCGAATGTCCCGACGAGGAGGTCCGGCATGACCGTTCGGTTCATCGCGCTTCTCCTGCTCGCCACCCTCGTCACGCTCGGGCAGCCGGTGTCGGCCGGGGCCCAGGCGGTGGGTGACGTCTTCCGCCGGGTGAGCCCCTCCGTCGTCGTGATCCGCTCTCGCGGGCGGGACGTGGCCGCGTCCGGCCAGGTCCGCTTCGGAGAGATCGGCTCCGGTGTGCTGATCTCGGCCGACGGCAAGGTGATGACGGCGGCCCACGTCGTTCACGCGATGGACGAGATCACCGTGGAGTTCATCGGGGGCGAGGCCGTGAAGGCGCGCGTCGTCGCCTCCGAGCCCGCCGCCGACCTCTCGCTGCTCCAGCTCGAGCGCGTGCCCGCGGGCGTCAAGGTCGCCCGCCTCGCCAACTCGAGCTCGGTCCGGGTGGGCGACCAGGTGCTGGTGGTGGGCGCGCCGTACGGGCTCGCGTACTCGCTGAGCGTCGGCTACGTCAGTGCCCGCTGGCCGCCGAACAGCGTGTACCCCGCCTTCCCCCTGGCCGAGTTCTTCCAGACCGACGCCACCATCAACACCGGCAACTCCGGCGGGCCCCTGTTCAGCATCGCGGGCGACGTCATCGGGATCGTGAGCCACAACATCTCGAAGGGCGGCGGGAGCGAGGGGCTCGGCTTCGTGGTGACGATCAACACCGCCAAGGATCTCCTGCTCGCCCGGCGCTCCATCTGGAGCGGACTCGAGGGCCACACCCTCTCTGGCGACCTCGCCGCGATCTTCAACCTGCCCCAGCCCGAGGGCTTCCTGGTCAAGACCGTGGCCAAGGGCTCGCCCGCCGAGGAGGCGGGGATTCGCGGCGGGAACCGGACCGCCACGATCGACGGCCAGACGCTGGTGGTTGGCGGAGACATCCTGCTCGCGGTGGACGGCATCCCCACCGGGAACCTCGCCGACTACAACCGGATGCGGGAGCACCTGCAGCGCCTGACCCCGGGCGTGCCCATCACGGTGACGGTGCTGCGGGCCGGCCGCGTACTCAACCTGGTCGGCAAGGCGCCCTGATTGCGGCTCTGGGCACCTCGCGCCATGCGGCATTCCGGCGCCACGTGGTTGCTCGATAGCGGTGCGGAACGCCGTGCTGGAGCTACTTCGGGCGCCTTGCGAGTGCCTCGGCCTCCTCAGTCTCTCGGAGTAGTCTGTCAGTGTCCTCGATCGCCCGCCGAGTGTCCTCGACATTCTTCCGAGCGTCCGCGTGTGCGCGCAGTCCTTCGTCGAACTCCTGCTTCTTCAGTACACCACGCTCGTACAGGTCCCTCCGCAACTCCACTTGCTCGGCGCGTCGTGCCAGCTCGCGCTCGTAGATGCCCAGGACCCGTTCAAGTGCGGCGCGGTAGTTCTTCGTCGCAGCGGCAACATCAGCGGCCGACTTTTCCAAGCGTGTCCTCTGGCCTGGTGAAGCCTTTTCCGATGGCGTCTCGACCCGAGGCGTCGATGGGGCTGACGGTCCGCCGGTCGGTGGGCTCGACGGCGGAGCTGGGTGAGCGAGGGGGGTGGTGTCGCTCTGGGGCGGCCGGAGGGGGATCGGGCTCTCGTGGGTGTCCGAACTATCCTCTTGGTAGGCATGGCGCCAGATCACCGAGCCCAATACCAGGACGAGGGCGAGCCCGACGACGACCAGTCCGCCATTCTTACGCGGAATTCCTGCCTGAGACGGGGATTGGGGCGGGCGCGGAGGTGGAGGCGCGGCAGGTCGAGGCGGGGGAGGCGGTGACGACGGTGGTCGAGGAGGTGGCGAGCTCGAGGGTTGGGATCTCGTACCCGGCGACGATAGAAGCACCCGCACTCGGTCGTTGGCCGCATTGATCTCTTGCAGCTTCTCTTGCGCTCTTGCTTGAAGCCTTGGATCGTTCGAGAAACGGTCTGGATGCCAGACCTTGACAAGATCGCGGTGCGCTTGTTTGGCCTCGTCGAGCGAGGCGCCGGGCCGTAGGCCCAAAACCTCGTAGTCCGAGTCTCTCGGCATAGCAGCTAAGCACCTGAGAGAGGCATCGGGTCATACCACACCGGCGAGGGGGACGTCGTCGGGTTCAAGGCGGCGACCATGACCTTCATGTGCGTCCCCCTTGGAGACACGAAAGGCCGAGCGAAGCGGCGTGCGCTCCCCCGGCCTTTCGCGACCTAGTTACGCCACTCCGCGCCACAACTCCGAGCGTGTGACGCGCAAGTGGCGGACTTTCAATATGGTGGAGGGTAAGGGAGTCGAACCCTCGACCTCGGCGTTGCGAACGCCGCGCTCTCCCAACTGAGCTAACCCCCCGTCAGACCGGCCCATTGTACTCGGCCGGCCCCCATCCGACAAGCCGGACGACAGCCCCGCCCGCGCCTCAGCTCTTGGGGGGCAGAGGGGGAGGCTGAGAATCCGCTCCGAAGGCCCGCAGGAGCGGGGTGAAGAGGTCGAGCGGCAGCGGGAAGAAGGTCGTGGTGTTCCGCTCCGAGGCGACCTCCCGCATCGTCTGCAGGTAGCGGAGCTGCACCGCGATCGGGAAGCGCATGAGGACCTCGGCGGCCTCGCCGAGCTTGGCCGCGGCCTGGAATTCGCCCTCCGCGTTGATCACCTTGGCGCGTCGCTCGCGCTCGGCCTCGGCCTGCTTGGACATGGCGCGCTGCATGTCCTGCGGCAGGTCCACGTTCTTGACCTCCACCGCCGCCACCTTCACGCCCCACGGACTGGTGTGCTGGTCGATGATCCGCGTCAGCTCCTCGTTGATCTTCTCCCGGCTCGCCAGGAGGTCGTCCATCTGCTGCTGCCCCAGCACGCTCCGGAGCGTCGTCTGCGCCATCTGGGAGGTCGCGTAGAGATAGTCCTCGACGCTGATGACCGCCTTGGCCGCGTCCAGCACGCGGAAGAAGATGACCGCGTTCACCTTCATCGACACGTTGTCGCGCGTGATCACGTCCTGGGGCGGCACGTCCATGGTGATCGTGCGGAGGCTCACCTTCACCATCTTGTCGATGAACGGGATCAAGAGCACCAGACCCGGGCCGGTGCCGTCGCCCCCGGGATTGAAGATCGCGTTGGTCCGCCGGCCGAACCGGAAGATCACGCCCCGCTCGTACTCCCGCAATATGCGGAAGGAGGAGAAGAAGATGTAGAGCAGGATGATTGCGACCGGGATGATGCCGAAGATGAGCTGGACGCCTTCCATGTGCGGGCCTCCTGAGCGTGCTAGGGGCGCTGCGCCGACTTGGTGACCTTGAGGGTGAGGCCGTCGATCGCCGCGACCCGGACGGGCTCACCCGCCGCCACCGCCCCGTCCTGGCTCACCGCCCGCCACAGCTCGCCGTCGATCAGCACCTGCCCCTCGGGCGCCAGCGCCGACCTGGCCAGCCCGAGGCGCCCCACCATGGCGGATTCGCCGGTCACGGAGGGCCGGTAGAGCGCGCGGATGCCCATGGACACCGCGAAGAAGACCAGCGCGGCGGTCGTGCCCACGGTGGGGATCATCACGTACCAGGACAGCCGGATGCCGGTCGTCTCGGGCGTGTCGTAGAGCATGAGGGACCCGAGCAGCATGGCGATCACGCCGCCGATCGCGAGCACGCCGTGGCTCACCACCTTGATCTCGGCGATGAGCAGCACCACGCCGAAGAGGATCAGCAGGAGGCCGGCCCAGTTCACCGGCAGGCTCTGGAAGGCGTAGAAGGCCAGGATCAGGCAGATGCCGCCGATGACCCCGGGCAGGATCGCGCCCGGATTGGACAGCTCGAAGAAGATGCCGAGCATGCCCGCCATCATCAGGAGATAGGCGATGTTCGGGTCCGAGATGAGGGCCAGGAACTGGTCGCGGAAGCGCACCTCGATGACCTTGACCGGCGCGTCCTTGGTGGCGAGCGTGACCTGGCCCCGGCTCGTCTTGACGGTGCGGCCGTCGATCTTGGCGAGGAGGTCCGGCACGCTCTCGGCCACCAGGTCCACGACCTTGAGCTTGACCGCCTCCCGCTCGGTGGCCGAGACCGACGAGCGCACCGCCTTCTCGGCCCACTCCGCGTTGCGCCCTTTTTCCGTGGCGATGGTGCGCGCGAAGGCGGCCGCGTCGTTCGCGACCTTCTTCATCATCTCCTTGTCCGCCCCGCCGCCGCCGATCGCCACCGGATGCGCGGCCCCGATATTGGTGGCGGGCGCCATCGCGGCCACGTGGGCGGCCATCGTGATGAAGACCCCGGCGGAGGCGGCGCGGGCGCCGGTGGGCGCCACGTAGACGATCACCGGGATCGGCGAGCCCAGGATGCTCTGCACCATCGAGCGCATCGACCGCTCGAGCCCGCCCGGGGTGTTGAGCTGCACGATCAGCGCCTGCGCGCCCTCGGCCTGCGCGCGCTCGATCGCGGTCGCGAGCAGGCGCACCGTGACCGGGGTGATGGCGGAGTCCAGCTCGATGAGCGAGACAGGCGTCGCCGCGGAGGCCGGGCCGGCGATGGGGAGCAGCGCCGCGGAGGCCAGCAGGATGGCGACGGAAACGAGGAGAGGCCGGTGCATGGCCGATCTCACGCCCGTCATCTTAGCACGCGGGGACGCGCCCTAGCGGGCGAGCGCGACCACCGAGAGCAGCTCGAAAAGCAGGTTCGCCGCGAGCACGCCGGTGATGGCGCCGGGCCCGTCGTAGGGCGGCGAGACCTCGACGATGTCGCCCCCCGCCAGCTCGAGCCCGCGCAGCCCGCGCACGAGGCCGAGGGCCTCGTAGGACGTGAGCCCGCCCGCCTCGGGCGTCCCCGTCCCCGGCGCGTAGGCGGGATCGCAGGCGTCCACGTCGAAGGAGCAGTAGACCGGCCCGCCGGCCAGGCGTCGCAGCCGCTCGACCACGGAGGCGACCCCGCGCTCCTTGACGTCCTCGATGCGGACGACCTCGAAGCCGTGCTCGCGGTGGAAGTCGAAGTCCTCGGGGCCGTAGAGTGGCCCGCGGATGCCCACCTGGATGGAGCGCGCGCCGTCGATGAGCCCCTCCTCGATCGCCCGGCGGAACGTGCTGCCGTGGTAGTAGGGCAGGCCGAAGTAGCGGTCCCAGGTGTCCGGGTGGGCGTCGAAGTGCACCAGTCCGAGGCGGCCGTGGCGCTTCGCGAGCGCGCGCAGCACCGCCAGGGTCACGGTGTGATCGCCGCCCACGCAGAGCGGGACCGCGCGCGCCTCCACCACTGGCGCCAGGGTCCGCTCGATGGCCGCGAAGGTCGCCTCGATCGAGACCGGCACCGCGTCCACGTCGCCGCAGTCGGCGACCCGGAGCCGCTCGAAGGGATGCACGCGGAGGGCCGAGTTCCACGGCCGGATCAGGGAAGACTGCTCGCGCACGTGGCGCGGACCCATGCGCGCGCCCGAGCGGTAGGAGCAGCCGCCGTCGAAGGGGATGCCGCAGAGGGCGACGTCGAGCCCGGCGGGCGACTCCACGTGCGGCAGCCGCATGAAGGTGGCCGGCTGCGCGAAGCGGGGAGACGCGAAGCCGTCGCGCGGCTTCGGATGCTCGCGGGACGGATCCATGGGAGTGGTGGTACCTGGGCGGCTAGAGCTTGCTGCGCAGGGTCGCCACCGCCGCGGCCAGGCGCTCGACCTCACCGGAGGTCGTGTGGACCGAGAAGCTCGCGCGCAGCGTGCCCGCGATGCCGAGGCGCCGCATCAGCGGCTGAGCGCAGTGAAAGCCCGCGCGCACCGCGATGCCCTGCTGGTCGAGAAGCGCGGCGCCGTCGTGGGGGTGGAGCCCCTCCACGTTGAAGGCCACCACCGCGCCCTTCATCTCGGGATTGCGCGGGCCGTAGAGGGTGACTCCCGCGATGCGCCCGAGGGCGTCCAGGCATTGGGCGACGAGCCCCTGCTCGTGGGCCAGGACCTCGCTCATGCCGAGCTTGCCGAGATACTCGCAGGCCGCGTGCAGCCCCACCGCCTCCGCGATCGGGGGCGTGCCCGGCTCGAAGCGCCACGGCAGGTCGTTCCACTGCGCGCGGTCGATCCAGACCTCCTTGATCATCTCGCCGCCGCCCCAGGCGGGCTCGAGCTTGTCGAGCACCTCGCGGCGCCCGTAGAGCACCCCGATGCCGGTGGGCCCGAGCATCTTGTGGCCGGAGAAGGCGTAGAAATCGGCGCCGAGCGCGTTCAGGTCGAGCGGCAGGTGCGGCACCGCCTGGGCGCCGTCGAGCAGCACGAGGGCGCCCACCCGATGGGCGCGCTCCGCGATCTGGGTCACCGGGTTGATGGTGCCGAGCACGTTGGAGACGTGGGCGACGGCCACCACGCGCGTGCGCGGCGAGAGCAGGCGGTCGAAGGCGTCGAGATCGAGATACCCTTCCCCGACCACCGGGATCGCGCGCAGCACCGCGCCCCGGTCGCGGCAGGCCATCTGCCACGGGATCAGGTTCGAGTGGTGCTCGAGCTCGCTGACGATGATCTCGTCGCCGGGCTTGAGGGTCCGCCCTACCGCCTGGGCCACCAGGTTGATTCCCTCGGTGGTGCCGCGCGTGAAGATGATCTCCTCGCGGCTCCGGGCCCCCACGAAGGCGCGCACCGCGTCCCGGGCCGCCTCGTACCGCTCGGTGGCCTCCTCGCCCAGGGTGTGGATGGAGCGATGCACGTTGGCGTGGCTCGTCTCGTAGTAGCGCGAGACGGCCTCGATCACCGCGAGCGGCTTCTGGCTGGAGGCGGCGGAGTCGAGATAGATGAGCGGATGCCCGTTCACGATGCGGGAGAGGATGGGGAAGTCGCGGCGGGTCTTCTCGCCCATGTTCATCGCGTCACCTCCTGACCACTGAGGGCGTCCTGCAGGACGGTCAGCGGCAGCGTCACGCACTTCATCCGTGACGGCCGGATATCGGAATCGAGCCGCTCGAGCAGGCCCGAGGGCGTCTGGGCCTGCGCGAAGCCCACCGGCTGGCCGAGCGCGGCCTCGAGGAGCAGATCGGCGGAGGCCGCGCAGATCGCGCAGCAGTCGCCGGTCCAGCGGGCCTCGGTGAGCCGCCCGTCGGCGAGCCGGCCCTGGATGCGCACGCGATCGCCGCAGAGCGGGTTGACGTCCTCGTGGGCCACGTCCGGGCGCTCGATCGCGCCGCGGAAGAGCGGCCGGCGGAAGCGCTCCCGGATCACGTCGCTGTAGAGGGCCATGTCACTCCGACAGCTCGCCGCGCGCCCCGCTCTTGCGGTAGGGCGGGAAGCGGTAGGCGCTATCACGCGAGAGCAGGCCGCCGTGGCCGAGCGCGGCGATCTCGCCGGCGCCCGTCGGGAGCCCGGCCAGGATGCGCGGCAGCACCAGGTCGAACGTGGTGGCCTGCGAGAACATGCCGCAGGCGGGCATGCCGAGCACCGGGTGCCCGCGCAGATCCGCGATCCACAGCAGGCTGCCCGGATGGGCCGGCGCGCCGTGCCGGATCATGCGGCCGCCCAGGCGCTCGAGGCCCGCGAACATGGGATCCAGCGGGTCGAGCGAGCCCGCGCCCGCCGCGATCAGGATATCGGCGCCGGCGGCCAGCAGGTCCTCCATCTCCGCGGCGACCGCGGCGGCGTCCCCCGCCGCGTAGCGCACCGGCAGGAGCCGCGAGCCGAACCAGTCCACCTTCTCGGTCAGGGACGACTCGAAGCGCTGGCGCTGCGGCGGGGCGAGGCTTTCCCGGCTCAGCGCGGCGAGCACGTGAGGCCGGAAGGGTGTCACCGAGACGAGCCCGCCCGCGCTCGCCGCGCGGGTCTCCGCGTCCTTCACCAGCCGCTCCGGGATGGCCAGCGGGGTGATCTTGGCGCGGGCCACCGGCTCGCCCGACTCCACCGGCTGCAGGTCGTAGAGCGTGAAGACCGACATGCCCTCGAGCCCGTTCACCGCCGCCACCGCGGCGGCATTGACCCCGACGAGGCCGCGGCGCTGCGCCGCGAGCGACCACTGCCCGCCGGTATAGCCCTTGACCTCCACGTTGACGCCGCAGGCCGCGGCGGCCAGGCGCGAGCCGGCCGGCTCCTCGTGCACGTCGCCCGGCTCCAGCTCGAGCAGGTGCACCTCCTGCCACGGCAGCGTCAGCAGCCGCGCTGCCGCCGCCGCGTCGAGCGTCTGGCCCTTGGCGATGGCCACCTTCCCGGCCTGATCGCGCACGTCATGGCACGCGATGCGCCCCTCGAGGGCGTCGGCGGTGACGTCCGCATTCCGGCTTACTGCAACTGCCTTCATGCTTGGTTCTGATTGGGGGGGAGCGGCGCCGCTCCTCCCCCAAGCCCCCCCACCACATTCATCATTCGCCTGTGCTCGGGATCCATGCTCTGGCGCGCCTACTTGAGGCCCCGGCGGACTTTTTCCGAGATCGGCATGCCGGTGGCGTTGCGATGGGCGGCCAGGGCCTCGGCCAGGATGCTCAGCGCGATCTCGGGCGCCGACTGGGCGCCCAGGTCGAGGCCGATCGGCACCCGCACGCGTAGCAGCGCGTCCTCGGCCACCCCGTCCTCGCGCAGCAGGTTCAGGATTGCCGCCCC
This sequence comes from Candidatus Acidiferrum sp., assembly GCA_035635775.1. GTDB lineage: Bacteria > Methylomirabilota > Methylomirabilia > Rokubacteriales > CSP1-6 > CAMLFJ01. The sequence goes on along the minus strand of DASQAL010000133.1, from coordinate 20,643 downwards.
GCGCCGGGTGCTGCCCAGGAGCCCGATATAGCCCACCGGCGTGCTCAGCGCGTGGCGCAGCACCGGGAGATCGTACTTGTAGTCGTGGGCCACCAGCACCAGCGCAGTGGTCGCGATGAGCGGGACCTGCTGCACCAGCTCGGAGGGCACGCCGATCCGGAGATCGTCCACGTCCGGGAAGCGCTCCTTGGTGGCGAAGCGCGGCCGGCCGTCCACCACGATGGTGCGGAAGCCGAGCGTCTTGGCCAGCGTGGTGAGCGGCATCGCCACGTGGCTGGCTCCCACCACGACGAGGGTGGAGGGCGGCGCGAAGACCTCCGCGAAGGCGCGCACGTTCTCGAGGAACAGCGTCCGCGACTTGCCCGCGGCCATGGTCTCACGGGCCTCCGCCGCGAAGCGCTGGTCGAGGAAGGCGTCCCCCAGGGTCCCCTCCTGCCCGCCGTGGTCGAAGAACAGGAGCTTGGCGCCATGGTTTGGCGCATCGAGGCGGGTCACGATCACGGCCCGCCCGCCCTGCTCGGCGTGGACGCGGGCCCGCTCGTAGTAGACCAGTGTGGTGTCGTCGGCGTCGTCGAGCGTCACCGGCTCCAGGAAGACCTCGATGGTGCCGCCGCAGGTGAGCCCGATCTCCCAGGCCTCCTCGTCGCCCAGATTCAGCTCGAGAAGCCGCGGGGCGTTCTTGTCGAGCACGTCGGCGGACTCCTCGATGACCTGGGCGTCCACACAGCCGCCGATGGTCACCGAGCCGAGCACACGCCCGCCCTCGCCCACCAGCATCTTCGCCCCTTCCTTCCGGGGCGTGGTGCCGCGCGTATTGACGAGGGTGGCCACCGTCACCTTGGACTCGTTCCGCTTGAGCTGGTTCAGGTGCTCGTAGAGCTCGGTCATGTCTGCTACCTCAGGTTGAGATGGCCGGCCAGGTCGCGCAGGCTCGCCAGGTTGTGCGCCGCCGCGAAGTGGTCGATGAGCGGCAGCGCCGCCGCCATGCCCCGCGTCAGGGGCTCGTAGGACGGGTTGCCCAGCAGCGGGTTGAGCCAGATGAGCCGACCCGCCTTGCGCTTCAGCGTCAGCATCTCGTTGGCCAGGAGCTCGGGCTCGCCGGTGTCCCAGCCGTCCGAGAGCACGAGGACGATGGTGTGCCGGGTCACCAGATTCCCCCACCGGGCATTGAATTCCTGCAAGGATTCCCCGATCCGGGTCCCGCCGGAGAAGTCCCGCACCTCGGTCAGCTTGGCCAGGGCCTGGCGGTAGGACGCACCCTTGAGATGCTCGGTCACCCTCGTCAGTCGCGTGGAGAAGGTGAAGGTCTCCACCCGGCCGAAGACGTTCTGGAGCGCGTAGAGGAACTGGAGCAGGAAACGGCTGTAGAGATCCATCGAGCCCGACACGTCGCAGAGCAGCACCAGCCGGATCTTGCGCCGCCGGCGCTCTCTTCTTCGGAGCTCGATGATCTCGCCCTTCATGAGATTGGCCCGCATGCTGCGCCGCATGTCGATGACGCCGCCCCGCCGGGTCGGCCGCTTGCGCCGGCTGATGCGCCGGGCCAGCCGCTTGGCGATCAGGATCGTGAGGCGGGCCACCTCGTCGAGATCCTCAACTGGAAAGGCCGAAAAGTCTTGATCCATGAGGATTTCTCTGTCGCTGACGCCGGGGACCTCGAGCGGCTCGCCGTCGTCCTCGCCCGGCTCCTCCCAGCCTTCCAGGGCCACCGAGACCTTCTTCTGGGCCGCCTCCGCCCCGGTATTGCCGGCGTGCTCCTCCGGGATGGCGGCCTCGGTCGGGCTCATGAGGCCGTCGAGCCCCTGCCCCTCCTCGGCCTGGAAGCGCCAGAAGACGTCGAAGCAGCGGTCGAAGGCGGGGAACTCCTCGCGCCGGGCGACCAGGGTCGTGCGCAGCGCCAGGTAGACGTCCTGGCGGTCCAGCAGGTCCACGACCTTCAGCGCGCGCACCCCGTCCATCAGCTCGGTGATGGTGAGCGGCAGCCCGGCCGCCCGCAGCATCTGGCCGAAGCGGAGGACGGCGGTGGTGAGGTCGCGGGGCCCGGCCATGCTAGCCCTCGGCGGCCACGAAGCGCTTGAGGCCGCTTCCGGTCAGCTCCCGCTTGAATCGTTTGATGTCGTCGGCGTCCTTGAGCACGCAGCCGAGCGTTTCCAGCACCAGGTCCTCGTCGAGGTGATCGGCGTGGAGCGAGGCGAGGGCCTGCGCCCAGTCGAGGCTCTCCGCGACCCCCGGCACCTTGGAGAGGCGCATGGTGCGGAGGCCTTCCATGAAGCGAGAGATCTCGCGGGCGAGCGCCTCGTTCACGCCCGGGACCTTGCGGGTCACGATCCGCACTTCCTTCTCGAAGCCCGGGAAGTCGATCCACAGATAGAGACAGCGTCGGCGAAGCGCATCCGAGAGCTCGCGCACCCGGTTCGACGTGAGAATGACGTACGGCGGATGCGTGGTCTTGATCGTGCCGATCTCGGGGATCGTCACCTGGAACTCGGCGAGCACTTCGAGGAGGAATGCTTCGAACTCCTCGTCACTTCGGTCCACCTCGTCGATCAGCAGCACCGGCGGCTTGCCGTCCTGGCTGATCGCCTGGAGGAGCGGGCGGCGGATCAGGAAGGGCTCGGAGAAGATCGTGGCTTCCTTCTCGCGGAGGCTGTGGGTGGTCGCCTCCTCGAGCTTGATGTGCAGGAGCTGCTTGGGGTAGTTCCACTCGTAGAGCGCCTGGGCCGCGTCGAGCCCCTCGTAGCACTGGAGGCGAATGAGGTTGGTATCGAGCATCCGCGCCATCACCTTGGCGACCTCGGTTTTGCCGACGCCCGCGTGCCCCTCGATGAGGAGCGGCTTCTTGAGGGTCATGGCCAGGTGCACTGATGTCGCGATGGCGGGATCCGTGACGTAGTCCGCCTTCTCCATCATCTGCTGGATCTTCTCGATTTCGGCTCTCATGGCCCTCTCAGTCTACACCGCGTGATTGCCTGCCCGGAGGCTCGCCCGGATCTTCTCATAGTCGTCGAGGGTGTCCACGTCCGGCGGCATGGGCAGGTCGAGGTCGACCCACTCCACGCGGGCTGGCTCCTTCTGGATGATGGGCCGCGCGCCCTGGTCGCCGGTCAGGCGCAGCAGCTCGGGAAAGATCTCGCGCTTGAACAGCACCGGGTTGCCCTGCCCGTCCCGGTAGCGCGGCGCCACGATGAGCTTGGGGCTCGTGCGCCGGGCCGCCAGCAGCGCCGGGATGATGGACGGCGCCAGCGACGGCTGGTCGCCGAGCGCGATCAGCACCGCGTCCACCGACGCGGGCAGCGCGGCGATGCCCGCGCGCAGCGAGCTGGCCTGGCCCTCCTCGGGCGCCGGATTCACCGCGATCTGCGCCTCGAGGCCGGCCAGGGCCGCCTCGATCGGCTCCACGTCGGGCCCGGTCACCACCCACACCAAGTCCACGCCGCCCGCCAGGACACTCTCGACGACGTACCGGACGATGGCCCGGCCGCCCACCGGCATGAGCAGCTTGGCCTGGCCCATCCGGCGCGAGAGGCCGGCGGCGAGCACGACCGCCGCGATCACCCGGGGCCCCAAAAACGAAGCCCCGCGGAGACCATCCCGCGGGGCTCGTCGGTTGGACGTCTCACTCGAGCGGCTTACTTCACGGCCGCGGCGGCCGCCTCCATCGCGCGCTTGGCGAAGACCCGGACCAGGTGGCTCTTGTACTCCACCGTGCCCTGCAGATCGGCCTGGACGTCCACGCCCTCGGCCGCCTTCTCGGCCGCCGCCTGGATGGACGCCGCGTCGGCCGCCTTGCCGGTGATCGCGGCCTCCACGCCCTTGGCGCGCACCGCCTTGGTGCCGGCGCCGGTGACCGCGACGCTGGCCTTGCCGACCTTGCCGCCGTCCACGCTCAGCACCGCCGCGACGCCGACCACCGCGAACCGGGAGGCCGGGTGCGGGAACTTCATGTAGGCGGCGCCGGTCTTGCCCGCCATCGCGGGCACGCGCACCTCGGTCAGGATCTCGTCCTCCGCGAGCGCGGTGGTGAGCAGGCCCTTGAAGAAGTCATCGGCCTTGATCGTGCGTTTACCCTTGGGGCCCTCGGCCACCATCTCCGCGCCGAGCGCGATGATCGCGGCCGGGTAGTCCGCGGCCGGGTCCGCGTGGGCCAGACTGCCGCCGATCGTGCCCATGTTGCGCACCATCGGATCCCCGATCTGGGCGGCCACCGCGGCGAGCATCGGGCACTTCGACTTCACGACCGCCGAGGACTCGACCTGGTAGTGGGTGGTCATCGCCCCGATCACGAGCGTGCCGCCGTCTTCCTTGATGCCGGAGAGGCCGGCGACCTTTCGGAGGTCCACGAGGTGCTTCGGCTGGGCCAGGCGCAGCTTCATGGCCGGAAGCAGGCTATGGCCGCCCGCCAGCAGCTTGGCGTCGTCCTTGTGGCGCCCGAGCAGCTCCAGCGCCTCCTTCACCGTCCCCGGCGTGTGGTACTCGAACTGAGCTGGGTACATGTCGGCGTCTCCCCTTACTTCCTGGATTTGGCGGCCTGAGCGGTTTTCCAGACCCGCTCGGGCGTCAGCGGCATGGCGTCGATGTGATCCACGCCGAGCCCCGACAGGGCGTCCACCACCGCGTTGACCACCGCCGGCGTCGAGGCGATCGTGCCCGTCTCCCCCGCGCCCTTGACCCCGAGCGGGTTCACGAGCGTGGGCGTCTCGGTGCGGTCGGTCTCGTAGAACGGCAGCATGTCCGCCTTGGGGAGCGTGTAGTCCATCATGCTCCCGCTGACGAGCTGCCCGGAGGCGTTGTCGTACACCGCCTCCTCCCAGAGCGCCTGCGCCACGCCCTGGGCGATGCCCCCGTGGACCATGCCGTCCACGATCATGGGGTTGATCACGTTCCCCACGTCGTCCACCGCGAGGTATCGCAGGATCTTCACGTGGCCGGTATCCGGATCCACCTCCACCACGCAGGCGTGGGCGCCGAACGGGAAGCAGAAGTTGGACGGGTCGTAGAAGCTCGTCTCTTCCAGGCCCGGCTCCAGGCCATCCGGATAGTTGTGCGGGACGTACGCGGTGAGCGCGACCTGGCCAAACGGGATCGCCTTCTGCGGCGAGCCCTTGACCACGAACTGGCCGCCGACGTACTCCATGTCCTTCGGGTTCGCCTCGAGCAGGTGGGCGGCGATCTTCTTGCCCTTCTCCTTGATCTTGTCGAGCGACATCACGATGGCGGTGCCGCCCACCGAGGCCGAGCGGCTGCCGTAGGTGCCCATGCCGAACGGCACGCGGCCGGTGTCGCCGTGGACGATCTCGATGTCGTCCATCGGGATGCCGAGTTGATCGGCCACGATCTGGGCCATCGTCGTCTCGTGCCCCTGCCCGTGTGAATGGGAGCCGGTGAACACGCTGACCTTGCCGGTGGGATGCACCTGGACCTTGCCGGACTCCCAGAGACCGGCCTGGGCGCCGAGGGAACCGACGACCTTCGACGGCGCGATGCTGCAGGCCTCGATGTAGGTCGAGAAGCCGATGCCCATCAGCCGCCCCCGGGCACGCGCCGCCGCCTGCTCGGCCCGGAACTTCTTGTAGTCGAGCATGCCGAGCAGCTTGTCGAAGGCGGCCGCGTAGTTGCCGCTGTCGTAGGACAGCGCCACCTTGGTCTGGTAGCCGTCGGCGAACTTCGGGATGAAGTTCTTCTTCCGGATGTCGGCCGGGTCCATCTTGAGCGCGGCCGCCGAGGCATCGACCATCCGCTCGAGCAGGTAGCAGGCCTCGGGCCGGCCCGCCCCGCGGTAGGCGTCCACCGGCGTGGTATTGGTGAAGACGCCGGTGACCTCCGCGTGGATGGCGGGCCACTCGTACACCCCGTTGAGCAGGGTGGCGTAGAGATAGGTTGGCACCGCCGGCGCGAACGTCGAGAGATACGCGCCCAGGTTGGCGGTGGTCTTCACCCGGAGACCCAGGAACTTGCCGTCCTTGGACAGCGCCACCTCGGCGTCGGTCACGTGGTCCCGGCCGTGGGCGTCGGTCTGGAAGGCCTCGCGGCGCGAGGAGGTCCAGCGGATCGGCCGCTTCACGAGCTTGGCCGCCCAGGTGCAAACCGTCTCCTCGTTGTAGAGGAAGATCTTGGAGCCGAAGCCGCCGCCCACGTCCGGAGCGATCACCCGCACCTTGTGCTCCGGAATGCCCAGCACGAACGCGGTCATGAGGAGCCGGTGCACGTGGGGGTTCTGGGACGTGACCCAGAGCGTCCAGTCGCCGGTGGAGTCGTCGTAGCGCGCCACGCAGGCCCGCGGCTCCATCGCATTGGCGACCAGGCGCTGGTTGATGATCCGCTTCTTCACCACGACCGGGGCCGCCTTGAACGCGGCGTCGGTGGCGGCCGCGTCGCCGATCTGCCACTTGAAGGCCTCGTTGTTGGGGGCCACCTCGTGGATCTGCGGCGAGCCCTTGGCCGCCGCCTTCTCGGTGCTGGTCACCGAGGGCAGGACCTCCCAGTCCACCGCCACCATCTCGGCCGCGTCGCTGGCCGCCGACTGGCTCTCCGCGATGACGATGGCGACCGGGTCGCCCACGTAGTGCACCGCGTCGCTGGCCAGCGGCATGTGGGGCGGGATCTTCAGCTCGGGCAGGAGCCACCCGCAGGGCAGCGAGTTCACGCCGACCATGTCCTTGCCGGTGAAGATCGCCACCACCCCGGGAGCCTTCGACGCCTTGGCGGTGTCGATCTTGCGGATCTTCGCGTTGGCGTGCGGGCTGCGCACGAACACCGCGTGGGTCATGCCGGCCAGCTTCAGATCGTCGGTGTAGTTACCCTTGCCGGTGATGAACCGGGGATCCTCACGCCGCTTGATGCTCGCGCCGAGCAGACGGGCGGTGGCCATGGTCGCGCCTCACTTCCCCGCCATCTTCTCGGCGGCGTACTGGATGGCCTTGACGATGTTGTGGTAGCCGGTGCAGCGGCACAGGTTGCCTTCCAGGTCGTGGCGGATCTGGGCCTCGGTCGGCCGCGGGTTGCGCTGCAGCATCTGGTGGGCCGACATGATCATGCCCGGCGTGCAGAAGCCGCACTGCAGGCCGTGCTTCTCCCAGAAGCCGTCCTGGATCGGGTGGAGCTTGCCGTCCTTGGCGAGGCCCTCGATGGTGAGCACCTGCGCGCCGTCGCACTGCACCGAGAGGAGCGTGCACGACTTCACGGCCATGCCGTTGACATGCACCGTGCAGGCTCCGCACTGGCTCGTGTCGCACCCGACGTGCGTGCCGGTCAGGCCCGCCTGCTCCCGGATGTAGTGCACGAGCAGCAGCCGCGGCTCCACTTCGTGGGACTGGGGGGAACCGTTAATCGTCATCGACACGGTCTTTTTCACCGCGCTACCTCCTGAGTGAAGGGTCCGAGGCCGGGAAAGCGCCCCCAACCGTATGCCGGGCCGGGGACGGTGTCAAGGGGTGGTCAGGAGCCGGCGGCCCTCCACGCGCGCCTGCTCGAGCACCTCCCGGACCGGGAGACCCTTGTCTCGCGCGATGCGGCGTACTTCCTCGAATTCCGGCGTGACCGTGACCACCCGGCCCTCGAGCCGGGAGACCTTGAACGTCACCGGCCCGTAGGCGGTGTCCAGCCGCACCATCTCGCGATCGAGGCGGCTGCGCTGGTACGCGGTCCAGCGCACGCCGATGGTGGAGGACTCCTCGAAGAGCAGCCGCGAGAGGTCGGCGACCCGCCCCGGCTCGCAGAGGGCGGTCAGGACCACGCCCGGCCGGCTGCGCTTCATGATGACGGGGGTGAGCCAGGCGTCCAGCGCGCCGGCCTCGAGCAGGCGCTCCAGCAAGGGCTCGTAAAGCTGGGGCGACATGTCGTCCACGGTGGTCTCGACCTGGACGATGGTCTCGGCGGGCGTGGTCACCGCCGCCTCGCCCACGAAGAGCCGCAGCACGTTCGGGGTCTCGAGGTCCATGGTGCCGGCGCCGTAGCCGACGGCGGTGACCCGCATCGCCGGCATCGCCCCCGCCCCGGCCGCCAGGGTCGTGAGGATCGCCGCCCCAGTCGGGGTTACCAGCTCCCGGCGGATGCCGGTGTCCAGCGTCGGGAACCCCTTGAGCAGCTCGGCGGTGGCCGGGCCGGGCACCGGAATACGGCCGTGCGGACCGTCGATGAACCCGCCCCCGACCGGCAGGGCTCCGAAGTGGACGGCGTCGATCCCGAGCAGATGGAGGCCGATGCACGATCCGGTTACATCCACGATGGCGTCCACCGCGCCCACGTCGTGGAATTGCACCCGCTCGGGGGTCGTGCCGTGCACCCGCGCCTCGGCCTCGGCCAGCCGCCGGAAGACGCGGGAGGCCATGTCCCGTACCGCGGGCGCGAGCCGGCTCCGCTCGAGAATGCCGAGGATCTCGCCGAGTCCGCGGTGCCCGGCCGGCTCGTGGCGGGGCGCGCCCGGGTCCGCCGCGCGGCCCATGTAACCGGGGTCTCGGTCGTAGCCGGCCAAGTGCACGTCGATCTTGGTGGCGCGGAAGCCCGCCTTCATCACCTCGCGGCGCTCGAGGCGGTAGCCCCCGACGCCGAGGCCCGCCAGCTCGCGCTCGAGCGTCTCGAAGGGCACCCCCGCGTCCACCAGCGCGCCCAGGATCATGTCCCCGGACGCCCCGCTCGGGCAGTCGAAATACGCGACCTTCATATGCGGGCTAGCGGAGCTTGGACGCGAGCTTATTGATCTGGTTGGCCTGGGCGGCGGCGCCATAGCCGTTGTCGATATTGACCACCGAGACGCCGGGGGCGCAGGAGTTCAGCATGGCCAGCAGCGCGGCCACGCCCCCGAACGAGGCGCCGTAGCCCACGCTGGTCGGCACCGCGATCACCGGGCGGTCCACCAGCCCCCCGAGGACGCTGGGGAGCGCGCCCTCCATGCCAGCCACCGCGATGATGGCGTTCGCCTCGTTGAGGCGGTCGAGATGCGGCACCAGCCGGTGCAGGCCGGCCACGCCGCAGTCGAACACGCGTTCGACATGGTTGCCCATCGCCTCCGCGGTGACCGCGGCCTCCTCGGCCACCGGCAGATCGGAGGTGCCCGCGCTGACGACGACGATCAGCCCGACGCCGTCTCTCGCGACCGGCTTGACCACGACCACTCGCGCCGCCTCGTACACCTGGCACGGCAGCCCACTCGCGAGCAGCGCGGTCACCACCGCCGGCTCGGCGCGCGTGGCGAGCACGTTGTCGTGCCCCTCCGCCAGCCGCCGCACGATGGCGACCACCTGCTCCGGCGTCTTGCCCTGACAGAAGACGGCCTCGGGCACGCCCTGGCGCAGCGAGCGGTGCAGATCCACGCGGGCGAAGCGCAGGTCCTCGACGGGCAGCGCGCGGAGCCGGGCCAGCGCCTGCTCGGGGGCGAGCGCGCCGGCCGCGACGGCCTCCAGCAGCGCCCTTACTTTTTCCCGATCCACTTCAGCACCTCGTTGGCGCTGCCGCTGCGGAAGCCCTGCAGGTCGAGCGTCACGTAGAGATAGCCCAGCTCGCGGAAGCGTCGGACGATCGCTCCGTGCCGGTCCTCCTGCCAGAGGCGCGGCATCTCCTCTGGGACCAGCTCGAGGCGGGCCAGGCGGTCGTGATGGCGCACCCGGAACTGGCGGAAGCCCAGGCTCCGCACGAAGGCTTCGGCGTCGTCGATCCGTCGGAGCTTCTCGGCGGTGATGGGGTCGCCGTACTGGAAGCGGGACGAGAGGCACGCGAAGGACGGCTTGTCCCAGGTGGGCAGCCCGAGCTCCTTCGAGAGCGCCCGGATCTCCTCCTTCCACAGCAGGGCTTCGATGAGCGGGGCGCGCACGCCGCGGCCCTCCGCGGCCTTCATGCCGGGCCGGTGATCGCCGAGGTCGTCCATGTTGGCGCCATAGATGACCTGCGCGCTGCCCGCCGCCTGGGCGATCGGCTCGAGCCGCGTGAACAGCTCCTCCTTGCAGTGGAAGCACCGGTCCGGCGCATTGCGCGCGTACTCGGGCCGGTCGAGCTCGCGGGTGCGGATGACTTCCTGGCGCATGCCGAGCAGCGTGGCCAGCCGCCGCGTCTCCTCGAGCTCGGAGGCCGGGTAGGTCTCCGAATCGGCGGTGACCAGCGTCGCGCCGTCGCCGAGCGCGTCCTTCGCGGCCCGGGCGAGGAAGGTCGAGTCCACGCCGCCGGAGAAGGCCACGATCACGCGGGTCATCCCGCGGATGAGATCCACCAGCCGGTCGTATTTGGCGTCGAGCACCTCGTGATCCGCCATCGCGCTCTCCTACCCGAGAATGGGTCCCGTGAGCTGCCCCAGGGGCACCATCGGCCGGGCGCCCACGTGGGCGATGACCTCCGCGGCGGCCCGCGAGCCCAGCCGCCCGCAGGTCGGCAGGTCGAAGCCCTGGCTGAGGCCATAGAGCACGCCGGCCGCGTAGAGATCGCCCGCGCCCGTCGTGTCCACCACCGCGTTCACCGGATGCGCGGCCACCGTGTGCACCTGCCCGCCGCCCACGATCACCGAGCCCTTGGCGCTCCGGGTGAGCGCGGCGATCTCGCAGTGCCCCCGCACGCGGGCCAGGGCGGCGTCGAAGTCGCCGACCTCGTACAGCGCGCAGATCTCCGCCTCGTTCGCGAAGAGGATGTCCACGTGATGCTCGACCAAGTCGAGGAAGGCCTTCCGATGCCGTCCCACGCAGAACGGGTCCGACAGGGTGAGCGAGACCTTCCGCCCCGCGCCGTGGGCCATGGCCGCGGCCGCCCGGAAGGCCTCCTGGGCCGCGGGCGGATCGAAGAGGTAGCCCTCGAGGTAGAGGATCTTGCCGCGGGCGATGAGGCCCTTGTCGATGTCGCCGGGGCCGAGCCGCACCGAGGCGCCCAGGAACGTGCTCATGGTGCGCTGGGCATCGGGCGTGACCAGGATGAGGCAGCGCCCGGTGGGCGGGCCCTCGGTGGCGCGGGGCGTGTCGTAGCCCACACCGGTGGCGCGCAGGTCGTGGCCGAATACCTCGCCGAGCTGGTCGTCGCGGACCTTGCCGACGTAGTGCGCCCGCCCGCCGAAGGAGGCCACGCCGACCACCGTGTTGGCGGCCGAGCCGCCCGACATCTCCACGCCGGGCCCCATCGCATCGTAGAGCTCCCGGGCGCGTGGCTCGTCCACCAGGTGCATGGTCCCCTTCACCAGGCTCTGGCGGGCGAGGAACCCCTCCTCGGCGTGGGTCAGCACGTCCACCAGCGCATTGCCGATACCGACGACGTCGAGCTCGCGGGAATCAGCCACGGCGCCCCTTGCCCTTCGGGGGAAAGTAGCGATCGAGCAGCACGCCGAGCCGCTTGCGGGTGCGCGGCGGGAACGCCTTGGGATCGGTGATCACCGCGCTGGCCAGCGCATCGCCGCAGCCGCCGGCGCAGGCCTTGCCCACGCGCGGGATGACGCGCCGGAGGACGACCTTCGCGGTGGCCACGTTCTTCCGCAGGTTGGCCACGACCGCCTCCACCGTCACCGCCGCGTGGCTCTCGTGCCACACGTCGTAGTCCGTGGCCAGCGCCAGCGTGGCGTAGCAGAGCTCGGCCTCGCGGGCCAGCTTGGCCTCGGGCATGTTCGTCATCCCGATGACCGACACGCCCCAGCGGCGGTAGATCTGCGACTCGCCCTTGGTGGAGAACTGCGGCCCCTCGATGCAGATGTAGGTGCCGCCGCGGTGCACGCGCGCGCCCGCCTCCCGGCTCCCGGTCTCGAGCAGGTCGCCCAGCGCCGCGCAGACCGGCTCGGCCATGCCGACGTGGCCGACGATGCCGTCGCCGAAGAAGCTCGAGACCCGCCGCTTGGTATGGTCGTAGAACTGGTCGGGAATCACGAGATCCAGCGGGTGGATCTCCTCCTTCATGCTGCCCACCGCGCTCACCGAGATGACCCAGCGGGCCCCCAGAGCCTTGAGGCCGTAGATATTGGCGCGGTAGTTGATCTCGGTGGGCGTGACCCGATGGCCGCGGCCGTGGCGCGGCAGGAAGATCACCCGGCGGTCGCCGAGCCGGCCCGTGCAGTAGGCATCCGAAGGCGCGCCGAACGGCGTGCGCACGCGCACCCAGCGCAGATCCTCGACGCCCTCCATCTCGTAGAGCCCGCTGCCTCCGATGATGCCCAGCGCGGGCTCGACGCCCGCCTTGGCCCTGGCCGCGCTCATGCACCGATCTCCTCGAGCTGCCCGTGGGTGCGGTCCGCGCGGGCCTCCGTGATCGTGAGCGGCACGACCCGGCGGCCGAGCGTGTCGGGGCCGTCGAAGAGTACCTCGACGTAGTTGTCGGTGAGGCCGGCGAGCAGCCCGGTCCGCCGATCGCGCGCGTCCAGCACCACCGCCTCGCGCCGGCGGCCGACCAGCCCGCGGCGGAAGGCCAGGCTCTTCTCGGCGCCGAGCCGGCGCAGTCGCCGGCTCCGCTCGCGGATTACCGGCCCCGCCACGTGATCGGGCCGGCGTGCCGCCTCGGTCCCCTTCCGGTCCGAATAGGAGAAGACGTGGAGCGACGAGAACGGGAGTGCCTCGACGAAGCGCATCGTCGCGTCGAAGTCTTCCGCGGTCTCGCCCGGGTGTCCCACGATGACGTCGGCGCCGAGGCCCAGTCCGGGCACCGCCGAGGCCAGCCGGTCCACGAGGGCCCGGTACATGCCGGTGTGGTAGGGCCGCCGCATCAGGCGCAGCACGCGGTCGCTGCCGCTCTGCAGCGGCAGGTGAAGATGGGGCGCCATCATCGGCAGCGTCGTCACCGCGTCGACCAGCTCGGGCGTGAAGTAGGAGGGGAGCACCGAGGAGAGGCGCAGCCACCGGAGGCCTTCCACCTCCGCGAGCTCCCGGAGGAGGGCGGCCAGCGTGGTGCGCGGGTAGAGATCCCAGCCGTAGTGGCCGATGTCCACCCCGGTGAGCGTGACGTCGAGGTGGCCGGCGGCCGCGAGGGCGCGCACCTGGTCGAGCACGACCTTGGGCTCCTGGCTCCGGCTCCGCCCGCGCGCGGCCGGCACGATGCAGAAGGCGCAGCGGTGCTGGCAGCCGTCCTGGATCTTCACGAAGGCGCGCGAGCGGCCCGCCATCCGTGCGAAGGGCGCGATCGGGACCTCGCGGGCGGCCCCGATATCTCCCACCGCCACCGCGGGCCGTGCCCGCTTGGTCAGCGAGCCGAGCAGCTCGGGCAGGCGGTACTTCTCCTGATTGCCCACCACCAGGTCCACCCCGGCGATCACGGCGGCCGCCTCCGGGTCGGTCTGGGCGTAGCAGCCGGTCACGACCAGATAGGCCTCCGGGTTCTCGCGGGCGATGCGGCGGATGAGCTGGCGATCGGAGAAATCCGCGCGGCCGGTGACGGTGCAGGTGTTGATCACGTACACCTGAGCGTGGGCCCCGGGGTCCACCACCCGGAAGCCGCGGCCTTCCAGCAGCGCGCCGATCTCCTGGGACTCGACCTGGTTGAGGCGGCAGCCGAGGGTGGCCAGCGCCACCGTCACCGGCGCGCTCATGCGGGGACCGCGGCCTCGCGGAGCTGACCGCAGGCGGCGCCGATATCCTCGCCCTTGCTCCACCGGACGGTCGCCCGGATGCCGTGCTCGAGCAGCACGGTCTGGAAATCGAGGATCCGCGCCAGCGGCGGCCGCGCGAAGCTCGAGCCCTCCCAGTCGTTGAACGGGATCAGGTTGATCTTGCCGCGGATGCCCTTCAGCAGCTTGACGAGGCGCCGCGCGTCCTCGGCCGAGTCGTTGATGCCCTCGAGCAGCACGTACTCGAAGGTCATGCGCTGGCGGAACGGCAGGGGGAAGCGGCGGCAGGCGGCGAGCAGCTCCTCGATCGCGAAGCCGCGATTGACCGGCATGATCCGATCGCGGATCTCGTTGCTGGTGGCGTGGAGCGAAACGGCCAGGTTGACCCGGAGGTTCTCCTTGGCGAGCCGCTCGATGCCGCTCACCAGCCCCACCGTAGAGACCGTGATGCGGCGGGGCGCGAACGCGAAGGCCTGCGGGTCGGTCAGGAGGCGGAGCGACTTCACGGTGGCCGTGTAGTTGGCGAGGGGCTCGCCCATGCCCATGTAGACGATGTGGGTGATTCGGAGGCCCGCGGCCAGCCCCTCGCGGGCCACCATCACCTGGGCCACGATCTCACCGGCGCTCAGGTTGCGCTCGAGCCCCATGGTTCCCGTGTAGCAGAAGGCGCAGCCGAAGCCGCAGCCGACCTGGGTGGAGACGCAGAGCGTGAGCCGATCGCCGTCCGGCATCAGCACCGCCTGGACGCGCGCGCCGTCGCCGTAGCGGAGCACGAGCTTCTGGCTACCGTCCTGCGACGGGGTGCGCCGCTCGACCTCGGGCAGCTCCACGCTCACCCGCGCGGCCAGGGCGGCGCGGAAGTCCTTGGGCAGGTCGGACATGGCGGCCAGATCGGTCACGCCCTTGACGAAGATCCACTGCGCGAGCTGGCGGCCCCGGTAGGGTGGAGCCCCGAGGCTCTCGGCGAGGGCTTCCATCTCGGCGGGTGACAGATCGAGTAGATTCGTCGAGGACATAGGCACCGTCGGATATTAGCACAGCGCTCCCGCGCCCACCTGCCGCCGCGGCCATCATCGGATCGACGGGACAACTTAACCGCCGCGTAACTGTCCAGCCGGTACCCTCAGCGGCGATGTGGCCCGATCACCCGATGGGCGTGGATCGCGCGCGAATCTTCGAGGCCGACTGGTGCCGTCGCGTACCCGCCGACGCCCTGGTGCTCGGAACGCGCTGTGGGGCCGAGCAGGTCCTCGACAAGCGGCGCCACCGCTGCCGGCTGGAGCCGGCGCACCAGGGTGAGCACGTGTGCTGGTGCGAGCGCACGCTCGATGAGCGGGCTGACCCGCCCCCCGTCGCGGGCTCCGGCTCGCCGCCCATCAGGAGCAAGACGTCTCGGGGCAAGTTTGCGCGTGGCGCTACGGGGGAGAGGCCAACATTGGGCAATTGTTTTACCGTCAGGCTCAACCTAATTGTGCGGGGAGAGGGAGAGCCCAAGGCAGCCGTCGTCAGCAGTCCACAATTTCAGTGGGTCGGTGGTGGATAACCCGGTGGGTCAGACACCGGGTGTCACGAGATTTCGCGCACTAGGAGCGAACTGCCTCCGCAGTGAGCAGCGGCGGCCGGGTCCCTACTTGAGGGTCGCCTCGTGGAGCAGCATCCACTGGTCACCGCGCGGCGTCCACGTCACGCGGTCGCGCGTGGCGTAGATGTCCACCTGCTGCATGAGAAAAACCCACGTGGCGTCCTCGACCATCGCGCGCGCCAGATCGGCGTAGATCCTCTTGCGCTTGGCAGGGTCCATGGTGGACCGGCCCGCGTCGAAGAGCGCGTCCACCTTCTCGTTCTTGTAGTACAGGCCGCGGCCCTTCGACGAGACCAGGTTGTACAGCTCGTCGCCGTCCTGCATCGGCCCGCCGAGCCCGAGCAGGTAGGCGTCCTGGAACTGCTTGCCGAGATAGCGCTTGAAGTAGCCGCCCCACTCCGCGACCTGCACGCGCGGCTTGAAGCCCGCCCTCTGCCACTGCCCGCCGAGCGCCTCCGCGATCTCCTTGTCGCCCTGGTAGCGGCCCGCGGGCGCCTCCAGCGTGATCTCGAGCCCGTCGGGGTAGCCGGCTTCCGCGAGGAGCCGTCGGGCTCGGGCGGGATCGGGGCTGTAGCCCTTCACCGACGCATCGAAGCCGAACATGTGCGGGGTGAACGGCCCGTCCATCCGCCGGCCGTTGCCATCCAGCACGCTCCGGACGAGCGCGTCCGCGTCCGTCGCGTAGTTGAGCGCCTGCCGCACCCGCACGTCGGAGAGCGGCTTCTTGAAGGCGTTGAGTCCGAGATAGATGATCCACGTGCTCGGCACGCGCTGCACCCGGATGCCTCCGGCCCGCTCGAGCTCGACGGCCAGGTTGGGCGGCAGCGTTTCGATCAGGTCCACCTCGTTGTTGCGGAGGGCGGCCGCCCGGGTGAAGGGCTCCGGAATCGGCTTGTAGACGATGCGCCGGATCTTCGGGGCGCCCCGCCAGTGCCGGTCGAAGGCCTCGACGATCATGTGGTCGTCCTTGACCAGCTCCACGAACTTGAAGGGCCCGGTGCCTACCGGGCGGAGGGCCAGGCCCTGGTTACCCTTCTCGCTGGTGTACTTCGGCGGCACCATCGGGAAGTCGATGAGCCGGTTCAGCAGCGGCGCGTAGGGCTGCCGCAGCACCAGATTGACCGTGTGGTCGTCCACCACCTCCACCCGCGCCACCTCACCCACGTTCGCGCGATTGGGCGACTTCTGGTTCGGGTCGAGCACCCGCTCGAAGGTGAAGCGGACCGCGTCGGCGTTGAAGGGCTCGCCGTTGTGGAAGACGACCCCGCGGCGCAACTTGAGCTGGAGCGTCAGGTCGTCGAGCGCCTTCCACGACTCGGCCAGCTGCGGCACGATGCGGTTCTCGGTGTCGCGTCCCACCAGGGAGTCGAAGATGCTCACGCCCACCTTGGCCCGGATGGACGAGAGGTTCATCGTCGGGTCGAGGTTCTCGGGCGTCCACGGCAGGGCCACGCGGAGCTCGCCTGGTGACTGGGCGACAGCCGGACCTGGCCCCACGCTCACGACCAGCAGGCAGATCGCGCCCAGGCGGAGCAGCGCGCGCATCGTGATCAGGAATCTCCTCAAGCCGCGGCCTTCACGGCGGCCACCACCGCGGCGAGGTGGGCGTCGGGCGTGGCCAGCGGCAGCACGCAGCCGGGCCCGATCATCACCCCCAGCCCGCCCGTCTGGGCGAGCGCGTCGCGGACCTCCGCGGCCACCGCCTCGGCCGGCCCGTTCAAGAGCGTCCGGCCCTCGCTGAGCCCGCCCACGAGCGCGCCCGCGAAGCGCCGGTGGGCGTCGCCGAGCCGCGGAGCGGTGAGCCGGTCGTGCCAGTTCACCGCGTGCACCGGCAGCGCGGCCGCCTGGTCGAAGAAGATGTCGCGGCCGTGGAGGTGGAGCAGCGTGAACGCGGAGCGCCCGGCCACCGCGTCCAGCATGCGGCGCATGCGCGGCAGGTCGAAGCGCGCGCTCTCCGCGGGCGTCACCACGTCCGGCGCGGCGGTCTGGGTGGCGAAGAAGAGCCCGTCCGCGCCGGCCTCGAGCGCGGCGCGCGCGTGGCGCGCCATGGTGTCGGTGATGGCGTCGAGCGCGGGCTCGACCGCCGCGGGCTCCTGCCGCAGATCCTCGACGAGGCGATCGCCCGCCAGCTTGCGGGCCACCGTGAGCGGCGAGAAGAGCGTGTGCAGGATCGGCGCGTCGTCGGCGCGGCCGCGGGCGATCAGGCGTACCGCCTCGAGCTCGCGGCCGAGGGCCCCCGCCCCCGGGTCGAGCGCGCGGATTCGCGCCCAGTGGCCCCGGTTCTGCACCGCGTGCTTCGTGCACTGCTTGGCCCCGTTGGGCGAGCCCTGGTACGCGACCGCGCACCCCCAGTCCTCCACGCAGTACACGCCGCTCGACATCACCTTGACGAAGTCGAGGTCCCAGCGCCGCTGGAAGGCCAGCATGGCCTCCGCGAGCCCGCGAGCGGTGTGGTCCACGTCGGGGACGTGGCGCCAGAACGAGACCGGCGGGCGATCCACCGGCTTGCGGCCGAGGGCGGCCAGCACGCGCTCGCGCTTGTCCATGACGTCGCGAAGTCTACCATGCGGGCCGGGGCCCGGCCTCCGCCGGCGGCTGCCGCTTTTGCGCGCGGGAACTTCCGGGCCGCGGTATGGTCTTACCGTGCGAGAGGCGGAGGCAGGCGACGCGCCGCGCTTCCTGGACCGGCTTCGCGCCGGCGACGCCCCCGCCTTCGAGGAGCTGGTGATGACGTACCAGCATCGCGTGTTCGGGGTGGCCCTTCGCATGCTGGGCAACCGGGCCGAGGCGGAGGACGTGGCGCAGGAGGCCTTCGTCCGCGCCCATCGCGCGCTCGGCGCCTTTCGCGGCGACGCCAAGCTCTCGACCTGGCTCTACGCGATCACGTCGCGCCTCTGCCTGAACCGGCTCGCCTCCGGTGAGCGGCGCATGGCGCGGCAGGGTGAGCACGCGCTGCTGCGGCTGTCGGACGCGGGCCCGCGCCCGGACGCGGCGCTGGAGCGCCGCGAGCTCGAGACGGCGCTCGGGCGGGCCATCGCCGAGCTGCCGGAGGACCGGCGCATCGTGGTGGTGCTGCGCGACATCGAAGGCCTCTCGTACGAGGAGATCGCGCAGGTGCTGGAGCTGGAGCTCGGAACGGTTCGATCCCGCCTGCACCGGGCCCGGTCGGAACTGAAGGAGAAGCTGGAGCGATTCCTGCCATGACGTGCCCATGACCTGCGAAGACGCGCGCGAATCACTGTCGGCTTATCTCGACGAGGCGCTCGCCCCGGACGAGCGGAGCTTGGTCGACGCCCACCTGGAGGGCTGCGTGGAATGTCGGCGCGAGCTCGTGGCCCTCCGTGGGACGGTCGCGTTGCTCCAGCGGGTGGAGCCGGCCCGGGCTCCCGTGGGCTTCGTGGACCGGGTGGTTGCCGCGGCGCGGCCCCGGCCCTGGTACCGGCGCGTGGCGGACGCGGTGCTCCTGCCGCTTTCCATCAAGCTGCCGCTCGAGGCCACCGCAGTCGTGATGGTCGGGCTGCTCGCGGTGTATCTGTTCGAGCGCACCCCGGAGCTGCAGCAGGCCGCGCGCGAGGTGGCCCCCCGCCCGGAGCCGGCGGCGCCCGTGAAGGAGAAGCCGGTGGAGCTGCTCGCGGACAACGCCACACGGCCGCCGGCCCCGGCCGCCCCGGCTCCCGCCGAGCCGCCCGCGCGAGCGGCGGACGAGCGCGCCCGCGCCGATGCGCCCCGATCTCAGGAGCTCAACCCGCAGATCACGGCGTCCCCACCCGCCGCCAGTGCCCCCGCGCCACCGGCCGCCTCGGCGCCTCCGCCCGGAGCCAAGCCCGAGGCCAAGACGGAGGCCGCGCCGAGCGAGAACGTGGCCGGCGCCGCCCGCCCCGAGGCCGAGGGCCGCCAGAAGGACCAGAAGGCGCTCCAGCCCAGCGCGGACTCGGCGCGCGCGGCCCCCTCGTCGGCGAGGCTGGCCGCCAAGCGGGCCGTGCCCCCGGCGGACGTGGTGGCCCGGGTGGCCGTCAAGGATCGCGACGCCGCGGAGCTCGAGCTCGCCGCGCTCATCGCCCGCGTGGGCGGCAGCGTCACGGAGCGCCGGCACGAGGACGAGGCCACCGTGGTCGAGGCCGTGATTCCGCAGCCGCGCTACGCGGAGTTCTCCGCGAGCCTGGCGCGCATCGGGCCCTGGCGGGTCGAGGCCGAGCGCCCGGACCTCCCGGCCCAGGTCCGCGTCATCCTCCGCTTGCAGTAGCCCCGGAACTTCTCCGCGATCCTCGGGTCTAACCGGACAGCAACAACCATCCGGTTCCTGGAGGACCACGATGAGAACGCTTCCGAAACGCCTGATCGCATTCACCCTCGCCGGCCTGCTCGGCGCGGCCCCGATTGCCGGCGCGGCGCCGGTCAAGATCACCGCCGCCGAGCAGCGCGACGTCATGATCACGGTCTACAACGGCAATCTGGGCCTCGTGAAAGATGTGCGCGAGGTCCGGCTCGACGCCGGCCTGATCGAGACCCACTTCATGGACGTGGCGGCCCAGATCGACCCCACCTCCGTACTGCTGCGCTCGCTCACCGACCCGGCCGGACTCAAGATCCTCGAGCAGAACTACGAGTACGACCTGCTCTCGAGCGAGAAGCTCATGGAGAAGTACGTGGGCCGGAAGGTGCGGCTCTACCAGAGCAACGGCACCTTCCAGGAGGCCACCCTGCTCTCCACGCGGGGCCCGGTCTACGACATCAACGGCCAGATCCACATGGGGCACTTCGGCAGCGTGGTGCTGCCCGCGCTGCCCGAGAACCTGGTGTCGAAGCCGACGCTCGCCTGGCTGCTGCGCAACACGCGTCCGGCGCCCCAGCGCGTGGAGGCCTCCTATCTCACCGGCGGTATCAGCTGGAAGTCCGACTACGTGATGCTGATCAACGCGACGGACTCCCGTGCCGATCTCACCGGGTGGGTCACCATCAACAACCAGAGCGGGGCGACCTACCGGGACGCGGCACTCAAGCTGGTCGCGGGCGACGTCAACCGGGCCGCGAGCCGGGACGACTCGCGGCGGGCGATGGAGATGGCCGCGAAGGCGGCGTCCCCCGCGGTGGCCGACCGCGAGTTCAAGTCGGAGGGCTTCTTCGAGTATCACCTCTATACCCTCGACGGGCGCACCACCATCAAGGAAAGCCAGACCAAGCAGCTGACGCTCCTGTCGGCGGCGGACATCCCGGTGGACAAGCGGTTCATCTACTACGGGGCCGCCAGCTACCACCGCACCCAGTACGGGGTGCCGATCTCGAACCAGAAGGTGGGTGTCTACCTCGACATCCGGAACACCAAGGAGAACCGCCTCGGCGTGCCCCTGCCCAAGGGCAAGGTGCGCGTCTACAAGGCGGACGCCTCGGGGAGCCAGCAGCTCATCGGCGAGGACTGGATCGACCACACCCCGAAGGACGAGCGGGTGCGGATCAAGATGGGCGAGGCCTTCGACGTGGTGGGCGAGCGCGTGCAGAAGGACTGGAAGCGGATCGGCAGCAACCTCTACGAGATCGAGTGGGAGATCACGCTCCGCAACCACAAGAAGGAGGC
>DASQAL010000132.1:0-7408 GCA_035635775.1 Candidatus Acidiferrum sp. | reverse complement strand
CGGTGGATCGGGTAGGTCTTCGTGCTCTTGATCGGGCCCATCTTGTCCACCGGCTCGCCGGTGATGTTGATGATGCGCCCGAGCGTGCCATTGCCCACCGGGATCGAGATCGGCATCCCGGTGTCGTTGACCGGCATGCCGCGGGTGAGGCCGTCGGTCGCGGCCATGGCCACCGTGCGCACCTGGCTCTCGCCGAGATGCTGGGCGACCTCGAGCACGAGCTTCGCGGAGTACGCGAAGATGTCGGTGCTGCCCGCGCCCGGCACCTCGAGGGCCCCGTAGATGGGGGGCAGCTTGCCGGGCTCGAACTCCACGTCCACCACCGGCCCGATCACCTGAACGATCTTGCCCTGATTCATCCCGTGCTCCTTGTGGCAATCGTTTACTTCTTTAAGCCCTTCATCTGCGGGGGCCTCGAAATGGCCCCCGCACTCCCCCAGTTCCGTTTCTCGCGTTGCTTCGCGCTCGCTCCAGCCGTGCTCGCCCTAGGCCTCGACCGACTGTCGGAGGGCTTCGGCGCCGCCGACGATGTCCAGGAGCTCCTTGGTGATCCGCTCCTGGCGCGCCTTGTTGTACTGGATCGACAGCACGCTGATCATTTCCTTGGCGTTCTTGGTGGCGGCTTCCATCGCGGTCATCCGCGCGCCGTACTCGCCCGCCACCGATTCCATCAGCGCGCGGTACACCTGCGTGGTCACGTGGCGCGGCAGCAGCGCGGCCAGGATGGCCTCCGGGCTCGGCTCGTAGATGTAGTCGCCCGCCGCCCCGCCCTGCCCGTCGGGGGCCTCGGCCGACTCGATGGGCAGGAGCTGCTCCCGCTTCACCCGCTGCACCGCCACCGAGCGGAACTCGTTGTACAGGAGATGGACCTCGTCCACCTCCCCGCTCAGATACTCCTGCATCAGCCCCCCCGCCAGCTCCTGCGCGTGCGAGTACGCGAGGCGGTCGAAGAAGCCCAGCATCTCCGACTTGATCTCGTACTGGCGCCGGCGGTAGAAGTCCCGGGCCTTCTTGCCCACCACCACCAGCGTGATGTTCGTCTCGCCCTGCTCGCGCAGGAACGCGAGCGAGGCGCGCAGGATGTTCGAGTTGAACGCCCCGCACAGCCCCTTGTCGGCGGTGATGATGACGAGGCGCTTGCGGGCGGCGGGCCGCCGCACCAGCAGCGGATGCGCTTCGTCCTCCGCGCGCCGGACGAGGCTCGAGAGCAGCTCGGCCATCTTCACCGCGTACGGCCGCGCGGCGACGATGCGCTCCTGGGCGCGGCGCAGCTTGGCGGCCGCCACCAGCTTCATGGCGCGCGTGATCTTCTGGGTCGACTCGACGGAGCGGATCCGCCGGCGGATGTCGCGGAGCGTGGCCATGGCGATCCGTTCCTAGGCCGCCTTGATGCCCCGCGACGCCAGGAACTCGGCCTTCGCCGCGTCGATCGCGGCGGCCAGCGCCGAGCGGAGGTCGTCGGTCAGCTCCTTCTTGTTGGCGATGTCGCCCAGCACCTGCGCGTGCTTGCGATCGAGGAACCCGAAGAGGAACGTCTCGAACTCGCGGATCTGGTCCACCGGCATGTCGTCGAGCAGGCCCTGGGTGCCCGCGAAGATGATCGCGATCTGCCGCTCGACCGAGAGCGGCGAGTACTGGCCCTGCTTGAGCAGCTCGACCATGCGCTGGCCGCGCGCGAGCTGGAGCTGGGTGGCCCGGTCGAGGTCGGAGCCGAACTGGGCAAAGGCGGCCAGCTCGCGGTACTGGGCGAGGTCGAGGCGCAGCTTGCCCGCGATCTGCCGCATCGCCTTGATCTGCGCCGAGCCGCCCACGCGCGAGACCGAGATGCCGACGTTGACCGCGGGCCGGATGCCGCCGTAGAAGAGGTCGGACTCGAGGAAGATCTGGCCGTCCGTGATCGAGATGACGTTGGTCGGGATGTAGGCCGACACGTCGCCGAGCTGCGTCTCGATGATGGGCAGCGCGGTGAGCGAGCCGCCCTTGAGCTCGTCGTTCAGCTTGGCCGCGCGCTCGAGCAGCCGCGAGTGGAGATAGAACACGTCGCCCGGATACGCCTCGCGCCCCGGGGGCCGCCGCAACAGGAGCGAGAGTTGGCGGTACGCGGTCGCGTGCTTGGACAGATCGTCGTAGATGCAGAGGGCGTGGCGGCCGGAGTCGCGGAAGAACTCGCCCATCGCGCAGCCCGCGTAGGGCGCGATGTACTGGAGCGGCGCCGACTCCGAGGCGGAGGCGATCACCACCGTGGTGTAGGCCATCGCGCCGGCGTCTTCCAGCACCTTCACGACCTGGGCGACCGTCGAGCGCTTCTGGCCGATGGCCACGTAGAAGCAGAAGACCCCCTGCCCCTTCTGGTTGATGATCGTGTCCACCCCGATGGCGGTCTTGCCGGTGCCGCGGTCGCCGATGATCAGCTCGCGCTGGCCGCGGCCGATCGGGATCATGGCGTCGATCGACTTGATCCCGGTCTGGAGCGGCTCCTTCACGGAGCGCCGGTCCACCACGCCCGGGGCGTAGCGCTCGATCGCCCGGAACTCCTTGGAGTCGATCGGGCCCTTGCCGTCCACCGGCTGGCCGAGCGCGTTGACCACGCGGCCCACCAGGGCCTCGCCGACCGGCACCTGGGCGATGCGCTTGGTGCGCGTCACCGGGTCGCCTTCCTTGATCTTGGTGTCGTCGCCGAGGAGCACCGCGCCCACGTTGTCGGCTTCCAGGTTGAGCACGAGGCCGAACACGTCGCCCGGGAACTCCAGCAGCTCGCCCGCGATCGCCTTCTCGAGGCCGTAGATGCGCGCGATGCCGTCGCCGACCTCGATCACGCGTCCCGCTTCCTTGAGGTCGATCTCGGCCTCGTAGCCCTGGAGCTGGCGCTTGATGATGTCGCTGATCTCTTCCGCCTTGATCATGAGCTATCCCCTTGCGAGCCGCTGGCGCATGCGCGCGAGCTGCCCGTCGAGACTGCCGTCGAAGATGAGGCTGCCGACCTGCGCGATGAAGCCGCCCAGCAGCGTGGCGTCGACCTGCTCTTCCAGGATGATGCGCTTGCCGAGGGCGTGTTCGAGCTTGCCGGACAGCTCCCGCTTCTCCCCGTCGGTGAGGGCGACCGCGGTCCGCACCTGGGCGCGGGCCCGGCCGAGCTCGGTGTCCACGAGCGTCTGGTAGGCCGCGACGATCTCGAGGAGATGGTCGGCCCGGCCGCGCTCGGCCACGAGGCCCGCGAAGTCCTGCACGAGCTTGCGCGCGCCGACCTTCCGGGCGATCGCGCCGGCCACCGCGCGGCGATCGGCCGGCTTGATCCACGGGCGGGTCAGCACGCCGCGGGCCGCCGGGTCGCCGCTGCCGATCGCGGCCACCTGCTCCATCTCGTGCCCGATCGCTTCCGCCGCCCCGGCCTCGCGGGCCACGTCGTAGAGGGCCTTGGCGTAGCGCCGGGCGGTCCGTTCGCGGGATCGCACGGGCTAGTTGCCCTTGTCCACGCGGCCGATCGCATCCTGCACGATGCGGCGGTGATCCTCGTCGCGCAGGCTCTTGCGGATCAGCCGCTCCGCCGCCGTGATGGCGAGGTCGACCACTTCCTGGCGCAGCTCCTGCCGCGCGCGGCTGACCTCCTGGGCCATCTCGTTCCGCGCCGACTCCACCAGGCGGCCCGCTTCCGCGCGCGCGCCTTCCACGAGCCGCCGCTGCTCCTCGGCCGCGTCCTTGAGCGCGGCGGCCCGGATGGCCTGCGCCTCGGCATACGCGGCCTGCAGCTTCGCCGCGTGCTCGTCGCGCTCACGCTGGGCCTCGGCCCGCGCGGCCTGCGCTTCCTCGAGCGACTTGCGGATGGCCTGGGTGCGCTCCTCCATCTTCGCGAGCAGCGGCTTGTAGAGGAGCTTGCCCAGGATGACCAGCAGGAGGAGGAAGTTGATGGCCTGGATGACGATCGACCGGTCCAGGTTGATGAGGCCGCCTCCGCCCTCGGAGGCCAGCGCCGCCGACGGCACCACCCCGAGCAGGAGCGCAGCGATGGCGAGTACGCGAATCATGGTGAGTTCTCCGGCGAGCGCTTTTGTGAAAGAAGGAACAAACGGTACACGAGTATCATGTGCGCGGGAAAACTGTCAAGGGTCTTCGGGCCGCGCGATCACTCCCCCACCCACCACCAGATCGCCCTTGTAAAACACCACCGACTGGCCCGGCGCCGGGGCGCGCTGGGCCCGCTCGAACCGGACCATGACCCCGCCGCCCTCGAGCGGCTCGATGGTCGCCGCCGCCGGCTCATGCGTGTGCCGGATCTTGGCCGCCACCGCCAGCGGGCCGGTCAGGGCGGGCATGCTGATGAAGTTCACCTGCTCCGCCCGGAGCGACTCCACGCCCCCGTCGGCGGCGCCCCCCACGACCACCGCGTTCCGGGCCGGGTCGAGCGCGGTGACATAGAGGGGGCGAGGCGAGGCCACGGCGAGCCCGCGCCGCTGGCCGACCGTGTAGTTGGCGATCCCCTGGTGGCGGCCCAGCACCGTCCCCTGCCCGTCCAGGATCGGGCCGGGCGCGAAGGCCTCCGGCAGGCGCCGGCGCAGGAACCCGCGGTAGTCGTCGTCCGGGATGAAGCAAATCTCCTGGCTCTCGGGCTTCTCCGCGGTCACGAGCCCGAGGGTCCGGGCCTTCTCGCGCACCGCATCCTTGGTGAGATCGCCCACCGGAAAGCGCGCGGCCGCGAGCTGCGCCTGCGTGAGCGGCCAGAGGAAGTCGGACTGGTCCTTACGCGCGTCCCGGCCGCGCCAGAGGAGGAACCGGTGCGATGCGGGATCCCGGGTGATGCGCGCGTAGTGGCCCGTCGCCACCGCGACGGCGTCCCACGCGCGCGCGCGCTGCGCGAGCGAGCCGAACTTCACCTCGCGGTTGCACGCCACGCACGGCACCGGCGTCCGGCCCGCGGCGTAGGCGCGCGCGAAGGGCTCGATCACCGCGCGCTCGAACTCGCGCTCCGCGTTCAGCAGGTAGTACGGGATCCCGAGGCGCTGCGCCACCGCGCGCGCGTCGTCCACCGTCGCGGGCGAGCAGCAGCTCCCGAACTTCTTCGTCGAGTCCTCCGGCTCGCGCCACGGCCAGACCCGCAGCGTGACCCCGATCACGTCGAAGCCCTGCTCGACGAGGAGCGCGGCCGCGACGGAGGAGTCCACGCCACCGCTCAGGCCGACGACGATGCGCTCGCGCATGGGCCCGATCTTACCGCGGCCGTGTCGTGATCAGCTCGGCGAGCCGGTCGAGCTCCTCGCGCGAGGAGTAGGCGATCTCGATCCGGCCGGCGCGCTCGCTGCCCACGAGACGCACGCGCGTGGCGAGGGCCACGCGGAGCGAGTCTTCCACCGCGGCCAGGTCGGGCGAGCGGCGGAGCTGACGGCGAGCGGGCTTCGCGCGCTGGGCTTGCACGCCTTCCTCGGTGGTGCGCACCGACCAGGAATGCGCCAGGATCTCCGCGCGGAGCCGGAGCTGCTCGGCGGGCGAGGTGAGGGAGAGGAGCGCGCGCGCGTGCCCCATCGTGAGCCGGTTCGCGCGCAGGTCCGCCTGGATGAGCTCGGGGAGCTTGAGCAGCCGCAGGCAGTTGGCGATGCTGCTCCGGTCGCGCTGGACGCGCTGGGCCAGCTCTTCCTGCGTCCAGCCGAACTCGGCGAGCAGCCGCTGATACGCCTCCGCTTCCTCCATCGGGTTCAGATCCTCGCGCAGCAGGTTCTCCACGAGGGCCAGTTCGAGGCTCTGCGCGTCGGTCACCTCACGAATGACGGCCGGAATCCGGGTGAGGCCCGCCAGTTTAGCGGCCCGCCAGCGGCGCTCGCCAACGACCAGCTGATACCCTTCGCCGATCCGCCGCACGACGACAGGCTGCAGCACGCCGCTGCGCGTCAAGGAGGCGGCTAGATCTAATAAAGACTTGTTATCAAAGTCTTTCCTGGGTTGCTGGGGATTCGGGGCGATCGAGTCGATGGGCAGCTCCACCGCGACGGCCGCGGTGGCGTCCTGGGAGGCTGGGCCAGTGGAGGAGAGCAGGGCGCCCAAGCCGCGGCCGAGGCCATGCTGGCGATTAACCATGTGCAATCACCTCTCTGGCGAGATCGAGGTAGGCCGTCGATCCGGCTGATTTGAGGTCGTAGAGCATGATGGGCTTCCCATAGCTCGGGGCCTCACTAAGCCTTATATTACGCGGGATTATGGTGGTCATGACCTGCTTGCCCAGGTGCCGCTGCGCTTCAGCTCGGACCTGCCCAGCCAGGCTCGTCCGCCCATCGAACATGGTCAGGACGACCCCTTCGACCTTCAGGTCGGGATTCAACCGCTCATGCACCAGGCCGATCGTCCGGATCATGTGCGCGAGTCCTTCCATGGCGTAGTACTCGCACTGGAGCGGAACCAGGGCCGAGTCGGCGGCGGACAAGGCATTGAGGGTGAGGATGCCGAGAGAAGGCGGGCAGTCGATGATTACGTAGTCATAGGCTTGGCTGACCACAGCCAGGGACTGCTTCAGCCGCCCCTCGCGGTTGTCCTGGGTAACCAACTCGATCTCGGCTCCGACCAGATCGATGTCGGATGGGACCAAGTGCAGGAATGGCAGCATTGTGGGCTTGGCTACGTCGGCGACTGGGGCGCCCTCGAGGAGTACGTGGTAAATGGTGCGCTCGAGAGCTGCCTTATCTACGCCCAGGCCTGTGGTGGCGTTTCCCTGCGGGTCGAGGTCAACCAGGAGCGTGCGCCGCTCGGCCAGGGCGAGCCCGGCGGCGAGATTGACCGCGGTCGTGGTCTTGCCGACTCCGCCCTTCTGATTGACGACGGCTAGCGTTCGACCCACCAGGTGCGCCCCCGAGGTTGTTCCACGTGGAACATCACCATCCGCGTTCCACGTGGAACATTACCCACGAGGCGAGGCCGAATTCAACTTTCTTTCGCGGCCCTGAGGAATACCCGGCTCTTGCGCGTTCCCGGGATCGCCACCCGGACGATCTTGAAGGGCTCCAGGGGTAGGGGATTCGGGGGCCCGGACACCACGAAGAGCCCACCAGCTTTCAGATACTTGCGCGCCAGTGGTAGCAGCGCCTCTGGGGGGCCGACCAACCGGGCGACGACCACATCAAAGGCTCCGGCCAGATCGGGCTCCTGCTCGAGTAGCACGTCGGCCCGGCCCTCCTTCACGGCGACATTGCCCAGGTCAAGCTCGCGCTGGGCGGCCAGCAAGAAGGACACGCGCTTCCTCCGGGCCTCGACCAGGGTCGCCGTGATCTCGGGATCGGCCAAGCGCAGAGGCAGCCCGGGGATCCCAGCCCCGGCCCCGATATCCACCAGGGCGAGGGGGCGAGGGGGCAGGAGAGCAAGAAAGAGCAACGAGTCGATGAAGAGATCTTGCACGATGGCTGCAGCGGAGTCGAGCGCGGTCATGCGGTGC
>DASQAL010000131.1:0-5516 GCA_035635775.1 Candidatus Acidiferrum sp. | reverse complement strand
CGCGAGCCGGTGCTCTGGTTCTTCCGCACCCAGGCCGACCTCATCGCCGACCCGCAGGGCGCGCCGCCCGAGCAGTACAAGTTCTACAAGCGCGTGCGCGAGAACCTGCTCTCGCTGACCGAGGAGAAGGCCCTCGACCTGACCGCGATCGCGGGCGACGCCGAGGAGGTGGCCGACAAGATCCGCCTGCACCACGAGGTCCTCGGCATCACCCACTTCATGGGCGCCTTCTCCCGCGGCGGCCTCGCCCACGACAAGGTCACCCGCTCCATGCGCCTCTTCGCCGAAAAGGTGATGCCCCGCTTCGCCTAAAAGGGGTCAGGTCTTGAATTACGACATTTCCGCCGCGCGACGTCTCGGCTGGCCGTCTGAAAATGTCGTAATTCAAGACCTGACCCCGGCCTACGCTTCCACGGCCGGGCGGATCGTGCCGGTGACCAGGTCGAGGAGATCGAGCATCCGGGCGAGGTCGTCGCGGCGGAAGTCGATCATGACGTGGCTCAGGCCGAGGCGCTTGTAGCCGGCGAGCTCGTCGATCGCCTGCTGGGGCCCGGCCGCGATCAGCGTATCGGGCAGGCTGTAGCGCACCGAGATGTCGATCGTCTTCATGTCGCGGTTGTGCTTGTCGGCGACCGCGCCCAGACGCCCCAGGCCCTCGCGGAGCTGGGCCGGGTCCTTGGACGTCGCGTGCCAGCCGTCGCCCAGCGTGACCACCCGGCGGAACGCGCCCGGGCTGTCACCGCCCACCCAGATCGGCGGGTGTGGCTTCTGCACCGGCTTGGGCGCGAAGCCGAGATCGCGGAAGCGGAAGAACTCGCCGTCGAAGCGCGGGTTGTCCTCGGTCCACAAGGCCTTGAACGCGCGCAGGATCTCGTCGCCGTGCCGGCCGCGGGCGTGGAAGGGCACGCCCAGGATCTCGAGCTCCTCCTTCCACCAGCCCACCCCGACGCCGCAGATCAGCCGGCCGTTGGAGAGCGCATCGATGCTGGTGAGCATCTTGGCCATCACCACCGGATGGCGGTGCCCGAGGATGAAGACCGAGGCGCCCAGGCGCGCTTTGGTGGTAGAGACCGCGGCGGCGGCCAGCACGGTCACCGGCTCCAGATAGGGCTTGTCGGGCGGATGCGGGAAGCGCCCGCCCGGGTAGCTGCCGGTGGCGGTGCGCGGGAAGATGACGTGGTCGCTCACCCACAGGGAGGCGACGCCGCGCTGCTCGGCCTCGCGGGCGAAGCGCACGAGCGCCTCGCCGGTGGCCAGGGGGCCTTGATTCGGAAGATGGCAGCCGATGTCCATGGATCGCTCCTCTTGAACGCACCGGTCCTTGAACCGGCGGGCGGGTCCTACTATTCTCTAGCGCGGCACCGAGCGCGCGGCACCGACGATACCTCAGCCGAAAGGACACCGCCATGCCCTACCGGATCAACCACATCCATCTGAAGGCCTCCGACCCCCGCAAGACCGCCGACTGGTACGTGAAGGCCTTCGCGTTCAAGATCGTGTCCGACGAGACGCGGGTCTTCGGCGATCGCTTCGTGCGCTGCCAGAGCGAGGACGGCACCCCGGTGAACATCTCGGGCGCGCGCACCAACGAGAAGCTGGGGTCCGGCGACGCCAAGGCCCACCACGGCCTCGAGCACTTCGGCTTCGACTCGGACAGCCTCGAGGCGGACATCGCCCGCCTGGAAGGGCTGGGCGCAAAGCTGCTGGAAGGGCCGATCGAGATCCCCGGCGGCCCCCGCATCTGCTTCATCCAGGCCCCCGACGACGTACGCCTCGAGCTGATCCAGCGGACGAAGGCGACCATCGCGGGCGGGTGCTGCTGAGATGGACGGCATCCATATGGAGCTGCGGGGGCAGGCCGCGATCGTCACCGGCGCGGGGCGCAATATCGGCCGCGCCATCGCGCTGGAGCTGGCGGGCATGGGGGCCGACATCGTGGTGGCCGAGCTGGACGAGGCGACGGGCAAGCGCACCGCGGACGAGGTCCGCAAGCTCGGGCGGCGCGCGCTCGCCCTGCGCACCGACGTCACCCGCCTGGCCGATCTGCAGGCCATGGCCGACCGCACCATGGGCGAGCTCGGGCGCATCGACATCCTGGTGAACAACGCGGGCATCCACCGCTCCGCCCACACCGCGGACGTGACCGAGGCGGACTGGGACCGCCTGCTCGCGGTCAACGCCAAGGGCGTCTTCTTCGCGAGCCAGGCGGTGCTGCGCCACATGGTGGCAGCCAAGCGCGGCAATATCATCAGCCTGGCCTCGATGGCGGGCAAGATGGGGCTCAAGACCTCGCTGGTCTACGGCATCACCAAGGCGGCGGTGATCAGCATGACCAAGAGCCTGGCCCTGGCCCACGCCGCCGACGGCATCCGCGCCAACTGCGTGTGCCCCGGCATCGTCGAGACCGACATGATCTTCCAGGTGGACCGGGAAGCCGGCGAAGGGCTCATGGGCCTCAAGCCCGGCGAGTACGTGAAGCAGCGCGTGGAGCAGATCCCGCTGGGCCGCATCGAGAAGGCGGAGGACGTGGCCAACCTCGTGGGCTTCCTCGCCTCCAGCAAGTCGTCCTACATGACCGGCCAGGCCATCAACATCACCGGTGGCCTCGTGATGCACTAGCCCCGTCCAAGGGAGAAGAACTCCATGACCCGACCCTCGTTGCCGTCCGTGATCGTCGCTGTCCTGATCCTGGTCGCGGCGGCCCTCATCGCTGCTCCTGCCGAGGCCCAGACCGGCAAGCCCAAGCGGGGCGGCATCCTCAACTCGGTGCTGACCGAGGACCCGCCGGGCCTGCTCGTCCACGAGTCGGCCACCATCTCCAACGTGTGGCCGATGTCGCCGTGCTACTCGAACCTCGTCATCTTCGACCCGCTCAAGCCGCTCGACAGCGCGGAGACGGTCATCCCCGAGCTGGCGGAGAAGTGGTCGTGGCAGGACAACTTCCGGAACCTCGTCTTCTTCCTTCGCAAGAACGTGAAGTGGCACGACGGCCGGCCCTTCACCTCCGCCGACGTCAAGTACACCTTCGACGCCGTCCGCGAGGCGCCGGATTCCGTCGGCAAGCTGCGCACCAGCCCCCGAAAAGATTGGTACGCCAACGTGGAGGCGATCGAGGCCCCCGAGCCGCACACCGTGGTCTTCCGGCTCAAGCGGCCGCAGCCGTCGCTCCTGCTGATGTTCGCCTCGGGCTACTCGCCGGTCTTCCCGGCCCACGTGCCGGTCGCCGAGCTGCGCCAGCGCTGCGTCGGCACCGGGCCCTTCCGCCAGAAGGAGTACCTCCGCGGCCAGCTCATCGAGCTGGAGCGCAACCCGAGCTACTTCGTGCCCGACCGGCCCTACCTCGACGGCATCCGCTACACCATCATCCGGGAGCGGGGGACGCGGCTCGCCGCGCTCCAGGCCGGACGCATCGACGCCTTCATGCCGCTCGAGATGACGAAGGCGATGGCCGACGCCGCCCGTGCCCAGGCCCCGTCGCTCGTCATCACCGAGGTCGGGCAGAACGGCAGCGACAACGTGATCCTGAACCACAAGCGCGCCCCGTTCGACAACCCGGCGGTACGTCGGGCCGTCAACCTCGCGCTCGACCGCAACGCCTACGTCCGGGGCGTCCGCCAGAACGGCGCGGTCACCGGCGCCGCGCTCATGCCCAAGCCGCTCGGGTTCTGGGGGTTGCCCGAGCCGGAGCTCCGCGCGCTGGCCGGCTACCGGGATCCCGCCCAGGACAAGGCGGAGGCCAAGCGTCTCCTCGCCGGCGCCGGCCACGGCCCCGACAAGCCGCTCCGGGTGGACCTCGTGACCCGGACGCTGCCCATCTACCTCGACCTGGCATCCTTCGTGGTGGACCAGCTCCGCCTGATCGGGATGGAGGCGACGATCAAGCAGCTCGACACCGCGGCCTGGTTCCCGGCCCTCTCCCGGCGCGACTTCCAGATCGGGGCCAACCTCACCGCGGGCGGCTTCGACGATCCGGACGCCTACCTCTTCGAGAACTACAAGTGCGGCTCGCCGCGCAACTACACCGACTACTGCAGCGAGGAGATGGACCGGCTGATCGACCAGCAGTCGCAGGAGCTCGACCGCGCCAAGCGGCTCAAGCTCGTAGCCGACATCCAGCGCAAGCTCGAGGCCGACGTGGCGCGGCCCATGCTGGGCTGGCGCAAGGAGTACTTCGCGCGGTGGCCCTACGTGAAGAACCTGGTGCCGCACAACGCGCTCTACAACTACGGCCGCATGCAGGAGGTGTGGCTGGACAAGTAGCTCCGGCCGCCGCCATGGACTTCGGCATCGTCACCGCGAAGATCGACGAGATCGGCTACATCACCCACGCCGAGAACCTCGGCTATTCCCACTGCTGGGTCACCGACAGTCAGATGATCCGGTCGAACTGCTGGGCGGTGCTGGCCCTCGCCGCCCAGCAGACGCGCCGGATGCGCCTCGGCACCGGCGTCAACGTGCCGGGGCTGCGGCTCGCGCCGGTCGCGGCCAACGGCATCGCCACGATCAACCGGCTGGCGCCCGGGCGCTGCTTCATCGGCCTCGGCACCGGCCACACCGCGATGCGCACGCTCGGCCAGAAGCCGATGCGCCTCGGGCCGTTCAAGGAGTACGTGCAGACCGTCCGCGCACTGCTCCGCGGCGACGAGGTGGACTACACGCTCAACAACGAGACCCACCCCATCCGCTTCCAGATGCGCGAGCACCGCTTCATCGACCTCGACCACCCGATCCCGGTCTACATCGCGGGCTTCGGTCCGAAGGCCCAGGCGCTGGCCGGCGAGCTGGCCGATGGGCTCGTCTCGGGCATGCCGCGCGGGGGGACGGTGCCCGAGATGCTCGCCAACGCCCGGCGCGGCGCCGAGAAGGCCGGCCGCACGCTGCCGAAGGACTTCCACACGGCGGCCATGGTGAACGTGGCGCTCCGGCAACCGGGCGAGGCCGCCAACTCCGAGCGGATCATCGCGGAGTGCGGCGCCGCGGTGATCTCGGGACTCCACTACCTGGTCGCGCACCATCTGGAGACCGGCGCGGAGCCGCCCGCCTACGCGCGACCCGTCTGGAAGGGCTATCTCGACTGGCTCAACGAGGCGCCGCCGGCCGTGCGCCATCAGCGCCTGCACGGCAGCCACTACAGCTTCGTGGACCCGGAAGAAGCGCGCTTTCTCACGCCCGAGCTGATCGAGGCCACGTGCCTGACCGGCGTGCCTGAGCGCGTGGTGGAGCGGCTGAAGGAGCTGGCGAGCCAGGGGCTGAGTCAGATCATGCTCTACCCGCCGCTGAACCGGCAGTACCGGGTGATCGAGGACTTCGCCGACCGCGTGATGGCGAGGCTCTAGTGTTCCGAGGCTCGCCGCGATGAAGCCGCCCCGCTTCACCTATCACGATCCCGCGACGGTCGAGGAGGCGCTGGGCCTCTTGGCCGCGCACGGCGACGCGGCCCGGGTCCTTGCCGGCGGCCAGAGCCTGATGCCCATGCTCAACTTCCGCCTGGCTCGGCCGGGACACGTGATCGACGT
>DASQAL010000130.1:0-5967 GCA_035635775.1 Candidatus Acidiferrum sp. | reverse complement strand
TGCACTCTTCGAGGAGCTCGAGTACGACGACGCGGGCCAGCTCCTCACCGGCACCTTCATGGACTACCTGGTGCCGACCGCCTCGGAGGCGCCCGTGATCGACATCGCCCACGTGGTCTCGCCCTCGCCGCTGACGCCGCTCGGCTCCAAGGGCCTGGGCGAATCCAGCTCCATGACCGTGCCGGCGGTCATCGCCAACGCGGTGAGCGACGCGCTGGCGCCGCTCGGCATCGGGATCACCGAGCTGCCCATGACGCCGACCCGCCTCTGGGCCCTGATCGAGTCGGCGCGGCGCGCCGGCCGCCCCTCATGAAGCCGGCCCGCTTCGCCTACCACGCCCCGGCGAGCGTGGACGAGGCCATCGCCCTGCTCGCGCGCTACGGCGGCGAGGCCAAGCTGCTCGCGGGGGGCCAGAGCCTCGTCCCGCTCCTCAACTTCCGGTTGAGCCGGCCGGCGGCCCTCGTCGATCTCAACCGGGTGGCCGGCCTGTCTTACATCCACGAAGCCGCGGGCCATGTCCGCCTCGGGGCCATGACGCGCCAGCGGGCGATCGAGTTCTCACCGGTGATCCGCCGCCGGCTGCCCCTCCTGGCCGAGGCGACCACCCTGGTCGGGCATCTCCCGATCCGCACGCGCGGCACCATCGGGGGCAGCCTGGCCCATGCCGATCCCGCGGCGGAGTACCCGACCGCGCTCACCGCGCTCGGGGGACAGGTGGTCG
This sequence comes from Candidatus Acidiferrum sp., assembly GCA_035635775.1. Lineage (GTDB taxonomy): Bacteria > Methylomirabilota > Methylomirabilia > Rokubacteriales > CSP1-6 > CAMLFJ01. The sequence goes on along the minus strand of DASQAL010000130.1, from coordinate 5,246 downwards.
TCCGCGGTCCGCGGGGAGAGCGCACGCTGGCGGCGGGCGAGCTGTTCCAGGGCTATCTCACCACCACGCTGGCGGCGGACGAGATGCTCGTCGAAGTGAGGCTGCCGGCCATGCCCGACGGAGCCGGCTTCGCCTTCGAGGAGTTCACCCGGCGCCATGGCGACTTCGCCATTGTCGGGATCGCCGCCATCGTCGTCGGGCACGGAGGAGGCCGCTGCACCTCCGCCCGTCTCGTGACGGCGGGAGCCGGACCGATCCCCGTCCGCCTGCGCGCCGCCGAAGAGATCCTGGAGCGCGAGGGGCTGTCGGATGCGGCCGTCGAGGCCGCCGCTCGCCGGGCCGCCGAGCTGGTCGCCCCCCCATCCGACATCCACGCCTCCGCCGACTATCGCCGCAACCTGACCCGCGTGCTGACCGCCCGCGCCCTCCGCCGCGCGATCACCCGCCTCAACCTCCTAAATACCCTCTCCCCCGCCCCGGGGGAGAGGGCAGGGTGAGGGGGGCTCTAAATGTCCGACACCCTCCCCGTCCACTTCACCGTCAACGGCCACCCCCGCGAGGGCCACTGCGAGCCCCGCAAGCTCCTGGTCGATTTCCTGCGAGAGGATCTGGGCCTGACCGGCACCCACGTCGGCTGCGAACACGGGATCTGCGGCGCCTGCACCGTGCTCGTCAACGGGGAGGCGGCCCGCTCCTGCCTGATGCTCGCGGTCCAGGCCGACGGCGCCGAGCTGATGACGGTCGAGGGATTGGCGACGGCCGGCCAGCTCCATCCGCTGCAGGAGGCGTTCCGCGAGCACCACGCGCTTCAATGCGGGTTCTGCACGCCGGGCATGCTGCTGACCGCCCTCGACCTGCTCCAGACGAATCCCCGGCCCACCGAGGACGAGATCCGCCACGGACTCTCCGCCGTCCTCTGCCGCTGCACGGGCTATCAGGGCATTATCGCCGCGGTCGCGGCCGCCGCGGCCGCGCTCGACCGCCCGCGCTGACCCGCGCGCGCGTCACCTTCTTTGATTGTGGGCCTTGATCGGTGGCCCCGGCGCCGCCGAGCAGGGCTTCGTACTCCGGGCGCGCTGACGCCGCTCTCGGGACCACCGGCCGCGACCAGTCGGCGGCACCCCGCTAGTCGAAGAGAGAGAGATCGACCGCGTCGCCCATCGTGTTGTAGCCGAGATCGCTCGGGTGGAGGTGGTCGCCGCAATCGTAGATCGGCAGCATTCGGGTCGGGTGGTCCGGATCGCGCAGCGCCTTGTCGAAGTCGACGACCGCATCGAAAGCGCCGCTGTCCCGGATCCAGGCGTTGACCGCCTGGCGCTTCGATTCGCGCTCCGGGGTCCAAGCGCCGGGGAGAAAGGTCTCGTTCTCGAACGGCGTTAAGGTGGCGCCAAAAATCTTGATGCCGCGCGTCTGGGCCCGCACCGCAAGCTGCTTCAGGCCGGAGATCATCTCCTCCGCTGTCACCTCCTCCTCGGGCTTGGCCCAGCGGTTGCGGAGATCGTTGGTGCCGAGCATCACGGTCGCGTGGGTGACGCCGGGTTGGACCAGCACGTCGCGGTCGAAGCGGCGCAGCCCGCTGTCGCCCCGGATGTCATGCAGAATCCGGTTGCCGCCGAGCCCCTGGTTCATGACCCCCATCGGCCGGCCGTCGGAACGGGCCTGCAGGCGGCGCGCAAGCTGATCGGGCCACCGGCAGAACGCATCAATCGTCGATATATTGGCGTCGGTCAGCGAGTCGCCGAGCGCGACGATCCCGCCAGTTTCTCGCGAGGCCAGCACATCGACACCGCAGACGAAATACCAATCGTCGGTAATCTTGCCGACCGGCATCGCGACCGCAGACGCAAAGTCGCCCGGCGGTGAGATGTAGTTCGTCTGACGCGCATAGCGGCCGGTGATCCCGAAACTGGCCGGCAGGTCGCCCGGCAGATAGACGCTGATCGCGAGGTCGCAGAGCGGTGGCAGGGGAAGCGAAACCGGATCGCTGACCAAGAGCGCTCCCGCGGCGATCGTCGCGGTCTCGGCGCCGCCAAAGGTCAGCTTGCGGTCGGAGCCCGGGATGATGCCGGGGCCGGTGTCGCGCAGCCCAATCCGCGCCGCACCGACGACGAGCTTGCGGCTGCCATAGGCGTTGGATAGACGCACCCGCAGCGTGTCGCCGCCGATGCTGGCGCGGATGTTCATCCGCAAGGTGTGGTTGCTGAACGCGGCGCCCTCGGCCGGCGCGGGTGCGGTGGCCCAGGTGCCGACCCAATGCAGATTGCGTTGCATCGTTATCTCCCCTGCAGGTCCGGATCGCATCGTGTGCAGCGTCGAAGACCGATTGCGCCGGCATCGGCGCGATATCTTCTTTCCATTATTTTGACCTATCGGTGACTTCGTTGTCTTGAGTTATGCGCGCGAAGCCTGACCTCGGCCTCGCGCGCTCCCCCGCGCCATCCGGCCCCGCCCCGCCCGCACCTGCCTCGCTCCCCTAGCCTCCCCCTAGCCTCTTCCGGCCCGGCGAGAGCACGATCGCCTCGATCCAGCGGGCACCGGCGGGCGGATACGGTGCGGGCTCCCTCGGCAGGTGGACGTTCTCGGGACGGGGCCGGGGAGTGGCAGGGTGGCCGTCCCTCCGGATCGCCCAGCACCCGCCGCGGACCCGCGTGAATGATTCCTAGGCTCCGAGGGCGAGAAGGAGCTGCGCGAGGGCCGCATCACCGGGGGGCGCGTGACCTTTCATGTCCTGAGCGGCGACGGCCGGACGCGGCGGGGCCAGGGTCAGCATCGCGCCCTCTTCGGCCTGACGTTCACGCGCGCCGAGCGCTAGCCGGGCGATGCTCCTGGCCGGCAGAGCTCCACGTCGAAGGTCATCGACTCGAACCACGCCTGCGCGCCGGGAACCAGGTTGCCGAGCGGCGAGTCGCTGATGCGCAAGAGGCCGCGGCCGCGGCTGGCCTCCTGCAGCGTCTCGTATGCCCGCTCGCGTTCTTCCTCGGGCCGCGCGCCCCACAGCAGCGCGTCGAGCGCGGTCGCTGCGCGGCGATAGCTCTCCGGCGTGAGGACGAACGAAAACTCCCGCTCGTGCTGCGGGGCGTTGACGTCGCCATCGTTGGGACCGGTGTTCGCCTGGTTGCGGAAGTGCCAGCCCTCGAGATATCGGGGGTTGATGCCGCGATACGGTGGTGTGGCAATGCCGGCGAAGTCATCGGCAGGCCGCCCGGCCGAGATCACGCCGATCGTCCAGCCCCAGGCGTCGGGGGTGAGCCGGAACACGAGACCGTCGCCGATCGGCTGCTCGAACGGCGTGCCGCGCACGGCGCGCCCGCGAAAGGTGTCGCAGCGCTCGCCCGCCTGGCGGCGCATCTCGGCGAGGCGCCGGCGATAGACGTCGATGGCGCCGGGGCCGGCGGCGGCCACGGCCTGCTCCATCTCGAGGATCGCCTCGGCCCGCCGGCCGCGCTCTTCGAGGATCGTGGCCACGGCGAAGTACGCGTCGGCGTAGCGCGGACGCTCGGCCACGAGCCGCCGGAGCGCGGTGAGCTGGGAGTCGCGATCGGGCTCGATGACGGCCAGCTCGTAGCGCGGCCAGGGATCGTCGGGCGTGAGCGCCGCGAGCCGCTGGAGCACCTCGCGGCGCAGCGCTTCGAAGCGCGGCAGCGCGTTGGGGTCGGTCCTGGCGTAGGCATAGGCGAGCGTGGCGTAGGCGTCGGCCAGCAGGCGATAGACGGCCGCCGGCTCGGAGTAGCCGGCGTCGAACGCCCGGCGCAGCGCGGCCACGCCGCCCTCGAGCCCCTGGCGCGTGCCGCCCATGCAGTCGCCGCAGTTGTCTTCCACCAGGCGGCGCCCGCGCTCGAAGTCCTCGCGGCCGGGCGCGGCGGCGGCGGCGAGCGCGGCCGCCGCGCCCAGCAGCGCGACGACGACGAGCGCACGGACAGGAACGCGGCCTCCCATCGCCGACTATTGTAACGACGCGGGCGGGACTCTAGCCTGTGCGGGGCCCTGTGCCCCCGAATCTGGTCACTCCGACCGTATCGTTCAAAGACACTGCCGCCGTGACGTAACCTCCCAGACTCGGACGCCGGCGCCCCCAGGAGCCGCTGGCACAGCGAAAAATCGTTGTCCTGTTACGCTCGAGATGAAGGCGCAAAGGAGGGAAGGGCCGCATGCGCACGATTCTCGGCAGCCTGGCGTGTCTTCTCCTGATCGTCGGATGTGGACCCACCCAGGATATGCGGTGGCACAGGCTCATGCTCGCCGGCGAGCAGGCGAACCAGGAGCGGAGACCGCCCGAGGCCGAGGAGGCGTGGCGGAACGCTCTGGCGGAAGTCGAGCAGTCCGGGGCCGCCGATTGGCGTGCTGCGCGGACGCTCCAGCGGCTCGGGCGATTCTACAAAGCTCAACACCGGGACGCGGAAGCCGAGGACGCGTTCCGGCGGGCGGTGGCGATCCGCGAGAAGATTTCACCCCGCGGAGAGCTCACGGCTCGCAGCCTCACCGATCTCGGTCACCTCTACCACGCGCAGGGCCGGTACGGTGAGGCCGCGCTGCTCTACGAGCGGGCCCTCCCCATCGCCGAGGCGAGGTTCGGCCCCACGCATCACAATGTCGAGGTCATCCTCTCGCTGCTGGCCGCTGTCTACGTCAAGGAAGGCAAGTACGAGGTCGCCGATCGGCTCTACCAGCGGCTGCTGGCCAGCGGCGCAAGTCTGACCCGACAGGATCTCGAGAGCCTGGCCTCGCTCTACGAGGCGCAGGGCCGGTATGCGGAGGCCGAGCCGCTCCGCCGGCGTCTCCTGGAGTCCGTGGAGAAGACGGGGCCGCCCAAGCTGATCGCGGAGCGTCTCCTGAGCTACGCGGCGCTCGTGCGGAGGATGGGGCGGTCCGCCGAAGCGGTCGAGATGGAGACACGAGCGCTGGCGATCTTCCCCGCGCTGCCCTTCGCGGCGACGGCCCCGCCCGACATCAAGTTCGACAAGGTCCAGTTCCTCGCGGTGACTCCTCCGCTCGTCCGGAGGATCGGCGGCGGTTTCGTCGAGTTCGAGATGACGGTCACCGTGCGCTATACCCTCCACTCCGTCGAGCGGGCCGCCCTCCAGCTGTCTGCCGTGCGCTTTCAGGCCGCCGGGTGCAGCGGCGCGTGGACGCTCCTGGCCGGCCCCTTGCTCCCGCTGGCTCGTGGCGAAGGCAGCAAGACCACCCCGGTCAGGTGGTTCGCCGGTCCTCTGCCGCCGGGCTCGACCGGCGAGGTCCAGGGTTTTGTG
>DASQAL010000129.1:0-32738 GCA_035635775.1 Candidatus Acidiferrum sp. | reverse complement strand
GGGGCAGCTTGGCCAGGCGGGCGGCCAGCGGGACGGGGGAGGGGCTGGGGGAGGGGCGAGGGGAGGGGGTGGGCGGCGTCGTCGGGCTCACTCGTGGTTCTCCTGGATTCGGATGACGGGGTTCTTCAGGCCGCCGATGCTCTCGATGCGCACCTCGACCTTGTCGCCGGGCTGGAGCGGCCCGATGCCGCCGGGGGTGCCGGTGGCGATGACGTCGCCGGGCAAGAGGGTCATGATCGCGGAGATGCGCGCCACCAGGTCCTCGACCGGGCAGATCAGGTACTTGGTATTGGAGGCCTGCCGCCGCTCGCCGTTGATCCAGGTCTCGAGGTCGACCCCGTTGGGATCGATGTCGGTGACGATGCAGGGCCCCACCGGGCAGAAGCTGTCGAAGGCCTTGGCGCGGGTCGGCTGGCCGTCGCGCACGTGGAGGTCGCGGGCGGTGACGTCGTTGAGGCAGGTGTAGCCGAGCACGTACTCGCGGGCCCGCTCCGCGGCCACGTGGTGGCAGCGCTTCTTCATGACGATGGCGAGCTCGCCCTCGTAGTCCAACCGGCGGGACTGGGGCGGGAAGACGATCGGATCGTCGGGCCCGCACAGGGCCGAGAGCGGCTTGAAGAAGAGGTGGGGCTCCGCGGGCACCTGCACGTTCATCTCCTCGGCGTGCTCGCGGTAGTTGAGGCCCACGCCCACGATCTTCGTGGGCACCACCGGGGCCAGCAGCACCGCCTGGCTCAGCAGGTACTTCTTCCGCCCCTTCTTGAAGCTGCCGTAGGGTGTCCCCGCGTACTCCACGATGTGCTGGCCCTCGAGCACGCCGTAGCGGGTCTTGCCGCCGGCCCGGAAGCGCACGATCCTCATGTGAGCCCCAGCACGTCCTGCATCGAGTAGAGACCCGGCTTGGCCGCCGCGATGAAGCGGGCCGCGCGCAGGGCACCCCGCGCGAAGTTGTCCCGGCTCTGCGCGCGATGGGTCAGCTCGAGCCGCTCGCCCAGCGCGCCGAAGGAGACGGTGTGCTCGCCCACCACGTCGCCCGAGCGCAGGGCCGCCATGCCGATTTCTTTGCGGGAGCGCTCCGACAGCTTGTCGTGCCGGTCGTAGACCGCGGTCTTCGCGAGATCGCGACCGAGCGCCTCGGCCACCACCTCGGCCATGCGCAGCGCGGTGCCGCTGGGGGCGTCCTTCTTGAAGCGGTGGTGGGTCTCGACGATCTCCACGTCGTAGTCGTCGCCCAGCATCCGCGCCATGTCGGCGAGGATGCGGAACGCCACGTTGACGCCCACGCTCATGTTGGGGGCGACGAGGATCGCGATGCTCCGGCCGACGGCCGCGAGCTCCTCGCGCTGCGCGGCGGTGAAGCCGGTGGTACCGATGACCGCGCGCCCGCCCTGCCGGGCGGCCAGCCGCGCGTGGGCCAGGCTCGCTTCCGGCACCGAGAACTCGATGAGGATGCGATCCTTGCCGAGGACCGCCTCCGCGTCGGCGGTGATCGGGACGGCGAGCCGGCCTACCCCCGCCACTTCCCCCGCGTCCCGCCCGAGGGCGGGATGGCCGGGGGCTTCGAGGGCGGCCACCAGGCGCAGCTCCTTATCCTCTTGGAGCAGCGCGACCAGACGGTTGCCCATCCGGCCGGCGGCGCCGGCGACGACGACATCCGCCATGACCAGCGGAGGATCAGCCCTTGACGAGGCCGAGCGAGGCCAGGACCGCCCGGAGACGCGGCCGGTGCGCCTCGGCCAGCCGGCACATGGGAAGCCGGAACTCCGGCTCCGCCAGCTTGCCCATCATGGCCAGCGCTTCCTTGACCGGGATCGGATTGGTCTCGAGGAACATCGCGCGCGACAGCGGGAAGAGCTTGAGGTGGAGCTCGCGGGCCTGCTTCCAGTCGCCCGCCAGCGCGGCGTGCGTCATCTCGGCGGTCTCGCGCGGCACGAGGTTGGCGATGACCGAGATCACCCCGCGGCCGCCCACCGACATCAGCGGCAGGGTGATGTTGTCGTCGCCGGAGAGGACCGAGAAGTCGGGGCCGCACGCCAGGATCACCTGGGTCATCTGATCCAGCGAGCCGGAGGCCTCCTTGACGCCCACGATGTTCGGGCAGTCCTTCACGAGGCGGGCCAGGGTGTCCGTCTCCACGTTGACCGCGGTGCGGCCCGCGATGTTGTAGACGAGGATGGGGATGTCCACCGCCTCCGCCACCGCGCGGAAGTGCCGGTAGAGCCCCTCCTGGGTGGGCTTGTTGTAGTACGGATTCACCACCAGCGCGGCGGTGGCCCCCGCCATCCGGGCGTGGCGGGTGAGGTCGATCGCCTCGGAGGTCGAGTTGGAGCCGGTGCCCGCGATGACCGCCACCCGTCCGCGGGCGGTCTCGATGACCAGCTCGACCACGCGCCGGTGCTCGTCGTGGCTCAGGGTGGGCGATTCGCCGGTGGTGCCGCAGGGCACGATGCCGTCCGTGCCGCTGGCGACGTGCCACTCGACCAGCTCGCGGAGCTTGGCCTCATCCACCTTGCCGCCGCGGAACGGGGTCACGAGGGCGACGATCGAGCCTTGGAATGTCGCGCGCATGGTTGATGCCCTCCGTTGCTCACTGCGATGTGGGACGAAGAGTGCCTCGACTCTAACACCAGAGGCGGAAGCACTTCAAGCGGCAGCCGGGATGCGGTAGACTCCAGCGGATGGAAAGCCCCCGCGCCCACCGCCGGTCCGCTCACGTCACCGCCGACGTCGCCGCCGAGGTGCGTCGCCGCTTCGGCACGCCCTGCTACGTCTACGATCACGCCGCGCTCGAGACGGCGGCGCGGGAGGCCCTCGCCTTTCCGGCTCCGTTCGGTCTCACCGTGCGCTACGCGATGAAGGCCAACCCGAGCCGCGGCATCCTCGCGCTGTTCCGCGAGCTGGGCCTGCACGTGGACGCCTCGAGCGACTTCGAGGTGGAGCGGGCGTTGCGGTCGGGCTTCGCGCCCGAGCGCATCCAGCTCACCTCGCAGATGCCGTCGCGCGCGCTCGAGCGGCACCTCGGGCGCGGGGTGCTCTTCAACGCCTGCTCGCTGCACCAGCTCGAGGAGTTCGGGCGGCTCGCCCCCGGCCGCGAGCTGTCGGTGCGGGTGAACCCGGGGCTCGGCACCGGCTCCACCAAGCGCACCAATACCGGCGGGCCCGCCTCGAGCTTCGGGATCTGGCACGAGGCGATGGCCGAGATCCTGTCCCTCACCATGCGCTACGACCTGCGCATCCGCCGGCTGCACTCGCACGTCGGCTCCGGCACGGATCCGGAGGTGTGGAAGCGTTGCGCGCGGATGACCCTCGACCTCGCCGCCCAGCTCCCCGAGGTGGCGAGCATCAACCTGGGGGGCGGCTTCAAGGTCGGCCGCATGCCCGAGGAGCCGTCGGTGGACATGGCCGACGTGGGCGCGCACGTGCGCCGCGAGATCGAGGGCTTCCACGACCGGTCTGGCCGCGGCCTGCACCTCGAGATCGAGCCCGGCACCTTCCTCGTCGCCAACGCGGGCGTGATCGTGGCCTCGTGCGTGGACGTGGTGGACACCGGCGCCGAGGGCTACTGCTTCGCCAAGCTCGACGCGGGCATGCCCGAGATCACGCGCCCGTCGCTGTACGGCGCCCAGCACCCGATCGACGTGCTGGCCACCGAGCGCGAGCAGAAGGCGGTGGTCTTCGTGGGGCCGTGCTGCGAGTCGGGGGACATCCTGACTCCGGCCCCCGGCGATCCCGAGGCGCTGGCGCCCCGCTGGGTGCCGAGCCCGCGGATCGGGGATCTGGTGGTGGTCGGCGGCGCGGGCGCCTACTGCGCGGGGATGGCCACGATCAATTACAACTCCTACCCCCAGGCGCCCGAGGTCATGCTCGGCCGCGACGGCTCGCTCACCCTGCTACGCCGGCGCCAGGCGCCGGAGCAGGTCTGGCAGAACGAAATCTAGCGCCCTGCGAAGCAGCGGTGTGAAGGGGCTCTGGCGCTACCCTCACCCCGACCCTCTCCCTCGCCGAGGGAGAGGGGGCCGTTTCGATCCCCTCGCCCCCGGAGGGGGAGAGGGTCAGGGTGAGGGGGCGGGCTGGATGCGGGACACGCATTCGTTAATAGCGCGGGCTAGGTGCCTAAGGGACCCGGACCGAGACCATGTTGGAGCGGGGGCTCTCGTTGGGGCGGCGCGCCTTGTCCAGCGCGGTGACCGCGTAGCGATAGGTCGCGCCCGCCCGCACGTCGCGGTCCAGATAGACGGTGGCGCCCGCCAGCGTGGTCGCGATTCGGATGAAGTCGCCGGTCTCGCCCGCCCGGTACACCGCGTAGATCGCCACGTCCGGCGAGGCGCTCGGGTTCCAGGCCAGCCGCACCGCGCCCGCCGACGGCACCGCGACCAGGCCGGCGGGCGCGGCGGGCGGCGTGGTGCCGGCGGCCGCGGCGACCACCGCCGCCGAGGTCTCGCCGCTCGCGCTGACCGCCGGATCCACGCGCACCGCGCGGACCGCGTAGCGGTAGTCGGTGTCGTTCTCGACGCCGGTGTCGGTGAACGAGGTGCCGGCCAGCGGCTGGGGCGTGATCGGGGCGAGCGCGCCCTCCGCTCCCGCGCCCCGCAGCACCAGGTAGCGGAGGTCGCCGGGGGCGGGAGAGCCGTCCATCATCTCGGCGGGCGGCTGCCAGGTCAGGCTGATGCGCCGGTCGCCCGGGGAGGCCCTGAGCGCACGCGGCGCCTTCGGGGCGGCCAGGTACGGGACCACGAGGCGCTCCGAAGGCCCGCTGCTCCGTCCGAGCGTATCCTCGGCGGTGACCACGTAGACGTAGCGGCGGCCGACCGAGAGCGCGCGCCGGTCCACCCACGTGACCGAGGAGCCCTGCACGGACGCGGGCGCGGGGCTGTCCGGCCGGATCACCGCGATCTCGTCGTAGCCCACCACGCGCCCCGAGGAGAGCATCGCCGACTTGGGCGCCCCGCCGTCGGCCTCCTCCCGCCGGTAGAGCTTGTAGAGCGCGATCGCGCGCAGGCGCGAGCCGTCCACGCGGGTCCCGGGACCGGTCCAGCCGACCACGATGCTCTGCTCGTCCACCGCGCCGCGCAGGCCGGTGGGGCCCGCGGGCACCCGCTGCTCGGGCGCCACCGGCGGCCCCTTCTTGCCGCAGGCGACCAGGGCGCTCGCGGCCAGGAGCAGCAGCAGCGCGCCCCGCGCACCCGCCCTCACGCGCCCGGCCCGCCCGCGAGCAGCGCCTTCGCCTGCGCGAGCTGCCGGCGGACCGCGTCCGGCGCGGTGCCGCCGATCACCGCGCGGGCGCGCAGCGAGGCCTCCACCGTGAGCGCTTGAAAGACGTCGCGCCCGATCAGGGGGGAGAACTGGCGCAGCTCCTCGAGCGGCAGGTCGCCCAGCTCCCGGCCGCGCGCGATGGCGTGGCGCACCGCCCGGCCCACGACCTCGTGGGCCTCGCGGAAGGGCAGGCCCTGGCGGACGAGATAGTCCGCGAGATCGGTGGCGGTGGAGTAGTGCGCGCCCGCGGCGTCCCGCATGCGGTCGGTCCGGAAGGTCAGGGAGCCGAGCATCGGGGGCAGCACGCGGAAGATCGCCTCGAGCGTGTCCACCGTGTCGAAGAGCGGCTCCTTGTCCTCCTGCATGTCCGAGTTGTAGGTGAGGGGGAGCCCCTTCATGACGGTGAGGGCGGCGGTGAGGTTGCCGTAGAGCCGGCCGGTCTTGCCCCGGATCAGCTCGGCCACGTCGGGGTTCTTCTTCTGCGGCATGATGGACGACCCGGTCGCGAAGGCGTCCGAGAACTCCACGAAGCCGAACTCGGCGGTCGCCCACAGGGTGAGATCCGCGGCGAGCCGCGAGCCGTGCATGCCGAGGATCGCGGCGTGGGAGAGGAACTCCACCACGAAGTCGCGATCGGCCACCGCATCCATGCTGTTGGGGCTGGGCGCGGCGAACCCGAGATCGCGCGCGAGCGCCTCGCGATCGATGGCGAAGGCGGCGCCCGCGAGGGCGGCGGCCCCGAGCGGCATCACGTTGACGCGCGCGCGCCCGTCGCGGAAGCGCGCGCGGTCGCGCTCGAGCATGAAGACGTAGGCGAGCAGGTGGTGGGCCAGCAGGACCGGCTGGGCGCGCTGCAGATGCGTGTAGCCGGGCATCGGCGCCTCGCCGTGCTTCTCGGCCTGGGCGACGAGCGCGCGCTCCACCTCCACCAGTCCCGCGTCCACGTGGTCGAGGACGTCCCGGAGATAGAGGCGTTCATCCAGCGCGATCTGGTCGTTGCGGGAGCGGCCGGTGTGGAGCTTGCCCCCCACCGGACCCGCCAGCTCGACGAGCCGCCGCTCCACGTTCATGTGGATGTCCTCGAGCTCACGCCGGAACGGGAAGGTGCCGCCCTCGAGCTCGCGGCGGACGGCCTCGAGGCCCGCCGACAAGCTCTCGAGTTCCGCCTCCGTGATCAGCTTGGCCCGGGCCAGGGCCCGCGCCCACGCCGCGCTGCCGGCCAGATCGTAGGGCCAGAGCCGCCGGTCGAAGGACAGGGACGCGGTGAAGGCTTCGGCGGTCGGATCGGCCCCTTCGGCGAACCGCCCGGACCAGGCCTTGCCGGGGGGCGTGCCCGCGGCGGTCACGAGGCGCCCGCGCGGTCGGCGGCCGCGGCGGGAGCGGGGGGCACGGGCAGGAGCGCGGCGATCTCCGACATGATGCGACGGGTGATCTCCTCCCGCTCCGTCCGCGCGATGGGCCCGCGGCGCGCCCGGCCGAAATGGATCGGCTCCCCGAACCGGACCGCGAGCGGCCGGCGCCGCGGCAGATAGAAGCGCCGCCCGCGGAGGGCCTCGTAGGTGCCTTCGATGGCGGCGGGCACCACCGGCACGCCCGCGCGGAGCGCGACCATCGCCGCCCCGCACCGGCCGCGCACGAGCCGGCCTTCCTGGCTGAACGGGCCCTCTGGAAAGATGCCGACCACGCGGCCGTCGTGGAGCACCTGGAGCACGCGCTTGATGGCGCCGGGATCCGGCCGCTCGAGCGCGACCGGGATCGAGCCGATGCGCCGGTGGAAGGGCGGGTGGAGCGGGGTGGCCCGGAACACGCGCGGCATGACGAGGAACGCGATGGGCCGTGGCACCGCGACGCCCAGCACCACGCCGTCCAGATAGTTGTGATGGTTGGCAGCCAGGATGAAGGGGCCGGCCACGGGCAGCCGCTCCACTCCCTCGACGCGCAGATCGAATAGCCGCAGGAGCAGCCCCGCCACACCCCGGCACGCGCGGTAGACCGGCGGGAACGCCTCCGCGGGCACGCGGAGAGGCGCCGCGGGCGCGGCCGGCCGCAGCACGGAGAGGGTGGAGGAGTCTTCGCCCGACGCCATAACTCGCCCGTTATAGCACCCACCCCCCACGCTGACAACCGCGCGCCCCGCCCGCGGGGACGCAGGCCTGCCCTTTGGGGGAAGCGAGAGGGTGGGTGGGGGCGGGGGGCGCCCTCCTGGAGCCGTGTCTTCTGCGGGTTACCGAAGCCGCGCGTGGCCCATCTCGTGGCTCGATCGAGACGACGAAACGGGAGGCGACTCAGCGTGCTCCAGGAGGGCGCCCCCCGCCCCCGCCCACCTGGCGGATGGCCACGCGGGCGGAGACTAGCGAGCGCGCGCGAGGCGGTAGCGCGCGACCGCCGCGTTGTGATCAGCGAGGTTGGTGGAGAACGTGTGGAACCGGTCGTCCAGCGCGACGAAGTAGAGGTAGTTCACGCGCGCGGGCCTCACCGCCGCCGCGATGGCGGCGCGGCCCGGACTCGCGATGGGGCCGGGCGGCAGGCCCTGGCGGCGATACGTGTTGTAGGGCGAATCGACCTGGAGATCCTCGCGGGTGAGCCGCTTGCGGTCCTTGCCCACCGCGTATTGCACCGTCGGATCCGCCTGCAGCGGCATGTCGCGCCGGATCCGGTTCCAGAACACCGCGGAGATGATCGGCATCTCGCTCGTCTCCACCGCCTCCTTCTCGATGATGGAGGCGAGCGTCAGCACCTGGTGCAGGTTCACGTCGCGGGCCCGCGCCTCCGCGAGCAGCTCGGGCGAGATCTTCTCGCGCATCCGCGCCACCATGCGGGCCAGGATCTCCTCGGGGGTCATGCCCTTCACGAACTGGTAGGTGTCCGGAAAGAGGTAGCCCTCCACCGAGTCGGCCTGGATGTCGAGGTTCTTCAGGAAGACGGCGTCCTTGCCGACCCGGAGGATGTCTTCGGCGGCGACCAGGCGCTCGACCTGGAGCAGCCGGGCCAGCTCGGCCAGCGTGCTGCCCTCCGGGAAGACCACCATGTGCTGGAGCACCTGGCCGCCCGCGATCTGCTCGAGCACTCGCACCGTGTTCGAGCCCGCGGGGATCTGGTACTCGCCGGCCTTGAGGCTGCGGAAGCTGCCGCGGGCCAAGGCCAGGAGGACGAAGCCGACCCGGCTCCGGATCACCCCCGCCTCGTCCAGGATCTCGGCCACTTCGGTGACGCCCTTGTGGGCGGGGAGCTCCACGACCCGGGCGGAGTTGCGGAGGGGTGCGGGGACACTCAGGATCCACCAGCCTTCCAGGAGCAGGGACAGGAGGGCCACGACCACCACGAAGCTCACGGCGGCCCGCCAGGTCGGCCCGGGGCGCCCGGGGCCAACCCCCCATCTCGGAAGCGATCGGGGGCGTTCCATCATGGTGAGCCTTCATTCTGGCCGGACTGAGATTCTCAGTCAAACCGGGGGGTGGGGAAGGCTGGCGGCCCCGGGGCTTCCTGGTATAATGACCGGCCTGGGGCGACCCGCCCCTGAACTCTGAGGAGGGAAACCCATGCAGGAGTTGATGCTTCCAGTCCGTCACGAATGGCTCGCCCGGGAGCGTGCCTACGGGAAGATCGCGATCGAGCCCTTCGAGCCGGGCTTCGCCCTGACGGCGGGCAATGCCTACCGCCGGGTGCTGCTGTCCTCCATCACGGGGGCCGCGCCGACGTGGGTCAAGATCGAGGGGGTGCTGCACGAGTTCTCGCACCTGGTCGGGATGCGCGAGGACACCCTCGACATCATCCTGAACCTGCGCCAGGTCGTATTCACGCTGCACGTCAACCGCCCCAAGCTGCTCCGGCTGAAGGTCCAGGGGGTGCGGACGGTGACCGCGCGGGACTTCGAGCCCGATCCGGACGTGGAGATCCTGACGCCGGACGTGGCGCTGGCCACGCTCGACAAGGATGGCAGCCTCGAGATGGAGGTCTGCGTGGAGCGCGGGCGAGGCTACCAGGCGGCGGAGAAGCGCGAGCCGGAGGCCCTGCCCATCAACGCGATGCTGATGGACGCGGACTTCGCGCCGGTCAAGCGCGTGAACTTCCACGTGGAGCCCAAGGGCGCGCAGGAGCGGCTGATCATGGAGGTGTGGACCAACGGGACGGTGACGCCGGAGATGGCGGTGGCCGACGCCTCGCGCATCCTCGACGACCAGTTCGCGCTGCTGGTCGACTTCCCGTCCGCGCCGCTGGTGCAACCCGAGGGGACCGAGACGGTGGCGGGCGAGCCGGCGCCCAAGAGCGAGGTCAACGAGCACCTCTTCCGCAACGTGGACGAGCTCGAGCTGTCGGTGCGCGCGTCCAACTGCCTCAAGACCGCCAATATTCGCACCATCGCGGATCTCGTGCAGAAGACCGAGTCGGAGCTGCTGAAGACCAAGAACTTCGGCAAGAAGTCGTTGAACGAGATCAAGACCATCCTGGGCGAGATGGGGCTCTCCCTCGGCATGCGTCTCGATCCCGAAGAGCTGGAGCGGCTGCGCGCCCACTACGAGCGCGCCTTCGAGACCTAGGCCTCCTCCCGCTTCCCTGCGCGTCCCACCACGGCCCCCGGTCACCCGGGGGCCGTGCGGTTTCCCGAGGTCTCCTCGGGGTCGAGCTCCCAGGTCTCGGTGACGCCGCGGGCCCACGCGGTCACGCGGAGGACGCGCCCGTCGGTCTCCAGGATGACCGCGCCGTCGCGATCGGTGCGGTAGATGCGCGCGCCGGCGGCCTCGAGCCGGGCGAGCGCCTCCGCGCTCGGATGGCGAAACGGATTGCGCGTGCCCACCGAGATCACGGCCAGCCGCGGGCGGGCCCGCTCGAGGAACGGCGCGGTCGACGAGAAGCGGCTGCCGTGATGCGCGACCTTCAGCGCGAGCGCACGCACGGGGCCCGCGCGCTCGAGGAGCAGTGCCTCACCCCGGGCGCCCAGGTCGCCCACGAGCAGCAGCGAGACGCCCCGCCAGTCGAGCCGCAGCACCAGGGACTGATCGTTGGGCGCCTGCGATGGTCCCGGCCCGGGCCCGAGCACGGTGATCAGCGCGCGGCCGAGCCAGAGCCGCTGGCCGGCCGCCAGCACGCGACGGGGCGCGCGCGACCGGACCAGCGCGGCCGCCGTCTCCGGCGCGCCTCCCGGCGGGTGGCCGCTCTCCCAGAACTCGCCCACGTGGAAGCGGGTGAGGACGGCGGCCAGCCCGCCCGAGTGATCGGTGTCCCAGTGCGTGAGCGCCACCGCGTCGAGCCGGGTGAGCGGCCGGTTCCAGAGGAACGGCGCCAGCACGCGCTCGCCCACGTCGAAGCGGCGGGCGCCGCCGGGGCCGCCATCCACGAGCAGCCGGGGGCCCTCCGGCAGCTCGATGAGCGCCGCGTCGCCCTGGCCGACGTCGAGGAATGTCACGCGGAGCATGGTCTCGGTCGGCCGGAGCCACGGCCAGATCGAGAGTCCCGCCACCAGCACCGCGAGGGCGCCCACCACGGCGCGGATGCGACGGGACGCGGTCATCCCGGGCGCGAGGAGGAGCGCCCCGTACCAGGCGACCACCGTCGCCGCCGAAGGCGCGGGCAGGTGGACCATGGCGGCGGGCAGCGCGGCCGCGACGGAGACGACCGCGCGCAGCGCGATAAGGGCCAGCCAGATCGTGTGGAAGAGCAGCGCGGCGAGGACGCCCGAGGCCAGCTCGACCAGCAGCGCGAGCATGCCGAGGGTGGTGGCCACCGCGGCGAGCGGCACCACGAGCAGGTTGGCGACCACGCCGATCAGCGAGAGTTGATTGAAGTGGGTGAGCATGAGCGGCGTGACCGCGGCCTGCGCGCCGAGGCTCACCGCCACCGCCGCCGCGAGCCAGGCCGGCGCACCGTGGGCGATGAGCCACGCCATGAGGTTCGGCCCGAGGTAGACGATGCCGGCGGTGGCCGCGAAGGAGAGCTGGAAGCCGGGCTCCCAGAGATCGCCGGGCCGCCAGAGCAGCAGGACGAGCACCGCGAGCGCGAGCGCGTTCGGGAGCTGGGACTCGCGGTCGAGCAGCAGGGCGGCGAGCAGCAGCAGCCCCATCACGGTGGCTCGGAGCACGGAGGGCTGGCCGCCCACGACCAGCGCGAAGCCGACGAGCACGACGGCGGCCGCGCCGGCGGCGGCGCGGCGCGGGACGCCGCACATGGCCAGGCCGCCGAACACCGCGCCCGCGAGCAGCGCCACGTTGAAACCCGACACCGCGAGGATGTGGTAGACGCCGGCCCGCCGGAAGCTCTCGTCGATTTCGCGTGGCAGGGCCGACCGCTCCCCGAGCAGGAGGCCCGCCAGCAGCGCGGCCGAGGTGGGAGGCAGCCGCGCGGCGATGACGCCGACCGCCCATCGCTTCACCGCCACCGGCCAGGGCGGGGCGTCCGGCGTGAGCGCGGTGATCCGGTCCGCCCGGGCGTGGCCGACGAGGAGGATGCCCGCGCGCCGCAGATGCGCCGCGTAGTCGAAGCCGCCGGGATTCCGGAAGTTGACGGGCCGATGGAGCCGGGCGTCCACGAGCACGCGCTGGGTCTCGCCGAGCGGGAGGGCGAGCTCGCCGTAGACGGTGAGCTGGACGCGGCCTACCGCGGGCCGCCGCTCCGGACCCGCGTGCACGGCGGCCACGTCGAGCAGGAGCCGCGTGCGATCCGCAGTCCAGCGGACCGGTTCCTCGCCGAGCCGCCCCTCGATGGATACCGTCCCGTCGAGCGCGCGCCGGGCCAGATGGTCGGCGGGCAGGCGCGGCCCCGCCACGCGCAATGCGCCCAGCAGGGCCACGCCGGCCAAGACCAGGACCAGGGCCGCCCGCGGATGCCGGCGGCTCGCGAGCGCGGCGATCAGGAGGGCGGCGGTGGCGGCGGCGAGCAGGCCCGGCACGGGGAGAGGAAGCCACGCGCCCGCGGCGACGCCGGCGGTGAAGGCCGCGGCGGGCGGCAGGAGCGGCGCGGTCTCGAGCCGCCGCTCAATCACCCACGGTGATGAAGCGGCGGATGGCCGCGAGCTTTTTGGGCCCCATGCCCAGGACATACCGTAGAGCCTCGGGCGACTCGAATCGCCCGCGCCGCTCGCGCTCCTCGACGATGCGTTGGGCGAGCCCCGGTCCGACGCCGGGTAGCCGCGCCAGCTGGGCCGCGTCGGCGCGATTGACGTCGAGAGGCTCCAACGGAAGCACCGGCCCCGGATCCGGCGGTGGCGCGGTGGCCGGCGGCCCCGCCGCCGGTGGCGATCCCGGATGGGCGGCCGGGATGGGCCCCGGTGGCGGCGCGTGCGCCTCCGGAAGGAGCGGCCCCGGGGGCTCCTCCCGGTCGAATCCCTCGAGGCGATCGGCCGCGTCGGGAAACCCCGCGCGCCATTCCCTCACCCCGAGGCCCACGAGCAACGTGAGCGCCAGCAGGCTCAGCACTCGGAGCTGCGGAGCGGTATACAGCACGCGCCCACCGTCCCATGACGCAGAGTCCGGGACTAGTGAGAGAGATTCGATACGGCCGGTTGGCGGCCCGTCGGGAGCATGCTAGAGTCGGCGCGACGCGACGGCTTCCGCATCCCGTAACCGGCCGGCGCATCGGCGGGCTCCTCGTCAGCGACTCAACCCGAGTGCTCGGAAACCTCGTCCGCCTGCTCGTCCTCGCCGCGCTTGCCGGTGCGTTCGCGCTCGTCCTCCTCTCCGCCCTGGGTCGGGTGGAGAGCCGCGCAACCGAACACCTCTGTGCAAGGGGACGATCGTGATCGTGACGGGCCCGAATGGCGCCCCGCTCGAGTGCCTGTGCGAGCAGGAGAAACGCGGTGCTTGCTTCGATCCCGGACCCTAGGTCGCGGAGTTTCCGCGGGCCAGGTCAGGCGAGGCCGAAGCCGTGGTGCCGGATGAACGGCCCGAAGTTGTGGCGCTCCGGCACGGAATACTGCCGCGCCTTGTCCTCCGACCATCCGTAGGGCTCCGAATACCCGAAGCGATCCGCGAAGCGCTGGCTCTCCTTCGGGGTCGCGTGCCGGGCCTCGCGCCGGGCGTCGTAGGCCGCGAGCTGCGCGGGCAGGTCGGTGTCGTCGTAGCGGTCGGTGTGCACGGTCACCGCGGGGGGCAGCCGCATGCTGGTCCACCCGGGCTGCAGGGGATAGCCCACGCAGAGCCCGGCCACCGGGAAGACGCCGGGCGGCAGCTCGAGCAGCGCGGCGAGCTTCTCGACGTGGTTGCGCACCACGCTGATCGGACAGCCGCCGAGCCCGAGCGCCTCCGCCGCGGTGATGAAGGCCTGCAGCACCAGCCCCGCGTCCACCGCCGCGTTCATGAACATGTCGAGCGTGTCGTTGGGGAAGGGACGCGCGCGCAGCTCGCTCACCCGGCGGATGCGGCGGTGGTCGCCGCAGAACACCATGAAGAGCGGGGCCTGCGCGATCCACGGCATGTCAGGGATCCACCCGCCGATGGTCGCTTGCTTCGCCCGATCCTTCACGAGCACGATCCCGACTTGCTGCAGATCCGACTTCGACGGCGCGGAGAGCGCGGCGGCCAGGGCCATCTCGAGCACGTCGTCCGGGATCGGATCGGGCTTGTAGCGGCGCTGCGTCCGGTGGGAGAGCAGCAGGGCGAGCGCGCCCTCCGCGGGCCGCCCGCGCCCGGCTTCGGTCGCCAGCCCGAAGCGCTCCTGGATCAGATCCGCGATCGTGCGGCTCACGGCGTGAGCGCCGCGCGGGTGATCGTCGTGGTCTCCCGGTTGTGCCACTCCGAGGCCGCGAAAGCTTCGTTGATCTGCTCGAGCGGGTACTTGTGCGAGAGGATGCGGCTCCACGGCCGGCTCTCGCGCGTCCGCACCAGGAAGTCGAGCGCGCGCGGGATCACCCACGGGTCGTACTGGATCACGCCCACGATCTTCTTGGAGCCCCAGACGAGCAGCGACGGCTCGAGCTCGATCTTGGCCCCGCGGCTGATCGTGCCGATCTCGAGGTAGGTGCCGCCCGAGCGCAGCATCTCGATGCCCTCGGGGATCACCGCCGGGAAGCCCACCAGGTCGCAGGCCACGTCCGCGCCCACCCCGCCCGTCCACTGGCGCACCAGCTTCACGCGCTCGCGCCGGTCGGTCACTTCCTTCACGTTGATCGTGTGGTCCGCCCCGAAGGCCCGGGCCAGCTCGAGGCGGCCGGGGATCTGGTCCACCACGATCACGGTGTGCGCGCCCATGTCCTTGGCCACCGCGGCCGCCTGGATGCCGAGGCCGCCCGCGCCCTGGATGACCACCGAGTCGCCCTGGCGGAGCCCGGCCACGTGCAGGCCGTAGAGGACCTGGGAGAGCGCGCAGTTCACGCCCGCCACCGCCTCGTCGGCCAGCGAATCCGGCACCACGAAGATTTCCCCGCGCGGGCGCAGGTAATAGTGGTCGGCGAAGGCGCCGTGCAGGTGCGGGAAGGCGCTCGGGCCGAGCGGCCGCTCGAGCTTGTTGGGACAGGCCGCGGGCTCCTGGTGGAGACACGCGTAGCAGCGTCCGCACGGGTAGAAGTAGGTGTAGGCGACGCGGTCGCCTTCCTTGAGCGGGCGGCCCAGCGAGTCGGTCTTGATCTTTGCGCCGAGGCGGGCCACGCGCCCGGTCATCTCGTGGCCGAAGATCCAGCCGTCGTCGGGCAGGCGCAGCGGCGCGTCGCCGCGCCAGAAGTGGAGATCGGAGCCGCAAATGTTGGCGTGGGTGACGCGAATCAGCACGCCCTCCGGCTCGACCTCCGGGATCGGCACCTGCCGGATCTCGAAGGGCTTGCCGGGCCCGAAGAAGACGGCGGCGCGCGCGGTGGCGGCCACGGTCAGACGCCTCGCTCGGCGCCGAGCGCGAAGACGTCGTGCAGCGCGCGCACCGCGAGCTCGGTGTACTTGTCCTCGATGACGCAGGAGACCGCGATCTCGGAGGTGGAGATCATCTGGATATTGATGCCCTCGGCGGACAGGGTCTCGAACATGCGGCCCGCGACGCCCGCGTGGCTGCGCATGCCCACCCCCACGACGGAGACCTTGGCCACCCGGTCGTCCGCGGTGACGCCCTCCGCCCCGATCTCGCGGGCGATGGAGCCGAGCACGGTCTCCGCCCGCGTGCGGTCGGCGCGGGGCAGGGTGAAGGAGATGTCGGTGAGGCCGTCGCGGCTGATGTTCTGCACGATCATGTCCACCACGATGTTCTGAGCGCCCAGACCTCCGAACACGCGCGAGGCGATGCCGGGTCGGTCGGGCACGCGCAGGATCGACACCTTGGCCTGGTCCCGGTCGTGGGTGATGCCGGTCACCACCACGTCTTCCATGCTGTCATCCTCCCTCGTCACGAGCGTGCCCGGGTCCGGCTTGAAGGTGGAGCGGACGTGAACCGGCACGTTGTGCTTCTTGGCGAACTCGACCGAGCGGCCCTGGAGCACCTTGGCTCCGAGCGCGGCCATCTCGAGCATCTCGTCGTAGGAAATGCGCGGCAGCTTGCGCGCGTCGGGCACCACGTTGGGATCGGCGGTGTAGACGCCGTCCACGTCGGTGAAGATCTCGCACACGTCCGCCTTGAGCGCGGCGGCCAGGGCCACCCCGGTGAGGTCGGAGCCGCCGCGGCCGAGGGTGGTGATGTCGCCCGCTTCGGTGGTGCCCTGGAAGCCCGCGACCACCGCGACGCGGCCCGCGTCGAGCGCGGCGTGGATGCGCTCGGCGGTGATGCGCTTGATGCGGGCGCGGGTGTGGCCGGCGTCGGTGATCATGCCCACCTGCGGCCCGGTGAACGAGCAGGCGGGATGGCCGAGCGACTGGAGCGCCATCGCGAGGAGCCCGATCGTGACCTGCTCGCCGGTGGAGAGGATCATGTCCATCTCGCGCGGATCCGGCGTGGACGTGATCGCGGCGGCGAGCGCGAGGAGGCCGTCGGTGGTCTTGCCCATCGCGGAGACCACGACGACCACGCGATGCCCGAGGCGGGCGGACTCCGCCACGCGCCGGGCCACGCTCTTGATCTTCTCGGCATCGGCCACGGAGGAGCCGCCGTACTTCTGGACGATCAGCAGGCCCATGAGAGGGCCATCCTACACGACGCCCGCGCGGAGTGTAAAGCCGCGGCCGCCCTCAGCGCGGCCGGCGCCCGGGGCCGCCGTCGTCCCGCGGGGGCCTGATCTCGCGCGGGGCCGCCGGCCGGCGCTGGCGCATCTGCTCGCGGGCCTGCTGGCGCTGCTCGGGCGTCATGGTGCGCCACCGCTCGAGGTTCCGGTCCCATCGCTCGCGCTCCTCCGGCGGGAGCGACCGGTAGCGCTCGTAGCGCTGCTGGATCTGCTGCTGCCGGTCCGGCGGGAGCTGCTGGTAGCGCTCGTAGGCGCGCTCGAGCTCCCGCTTGCGGTCGCCGGGAAGCTGGTTCCAGCGCTGGAAGTCCTGCATGATCCGCGCGCGCTCGCCGGGCGGCATCTGGCGGAAGCGCTGGAGGTTCTGCCGTGCGCTCTGGCGGTCCTCGGGCGAGAGGCCCTTCCAGTGGCGGTAGTTCTCGAGCGCGCGCTCCCGCTGCTCGGGCGTCATGCCGCGCCAGCGCTCCAGGTTACGCTCGGTGGCCGCGCGCTCCTCCGGCGACAGCCGCTCGAGGCCCTGGATGGGCCCGCCCGCGGACGGCGGAGGGGAAGGGGGAGGGAGCGGGGGCGGCGCCTGGGCGAAGGCGGTGGCGGCGAGCCACATCACCGAGCCCACGAGCGCGATCAGGCGGATCATCCGACGGTGGAGTGGGCGACGGTGGAGTGGGCGGCGGTGGAGTGGGCCGCGGTGGTGCGGGGTCACTTCACGCTCCGGGTGGCCGGTGGGGGCGCCGGGGACGACGCGGGCCCCGGCCCGCTCGCGGCCTCCTGCGCCCGCTCGCTCTCGAGCATGCGGAGCCGCTCGAAGAAGCGCATGCGGCGCGCCACCTCGCGGTCGCGTGCGTAGTCCGGGCTGCTCAGCAGGTCGAGGTCTCTCAGCATCTCCGCATCCACCGCCTCCGACGCGCCCGCGCGGCCGCCGCGCTCGGTCGCGTTCGCTTCGCTCGCGCCCGCCAGCGCCAGCACCGCGAGGCCGACGGGCCAGATCCATGGGGTCACCGCTCAGCTCTTCTGGGGCTCCGGCAGCTCGTCCAGCTCGCCGATCACGTTGAAGTCCTCGAGCAGGTCGAGCTGCTGGACCACGTCGAGCCGCGCGATCATGTCGAGCTGGCTCGCCAGGATGGTGTTGTCCAGCGCGAGCGGATCGGGTGCGCCGGGCGAGCGCACTCCGCCGGGGAGCCCGGCCATCACCAGCACCGCCACCAGGCCCGCCGCCACCAGGGCGGGCATGGGCCTCACGAGCCACCACCAGAGTGCGCCGGCCCGGGAGCTCCGGCGCTCGAGCCGCTCCCGCAGCTCCGCGCGATAGGCGCCCCAGTGGATCGGGGGCGGGGCCGGGGCGGTCCGGGCCAGCTCCGTCATCAGCCCGCCGAAGCGGTCACGCGAGGCCCGGCAGTCGCCGCACGCGGCCAGGTGGGCGTCCACCCGGGCCCGCTCGGCCGGGTCGAGGTCGCCGCGTACGTGATCGAACAGCCACTCGTCCACGTGTACGTCTTTCATCCCTCGTCTCCGAGCCTCCGCCTGAGCGTGGAGAGCGCGCGGTGCAGGTGCACCCGCACGGTGGCCTCCGACACGTTCAGCACGGCGGCGATGTCCTTGGTCGCGAGCCCCTCGCGGCACGACAGCGTCACCGCCGCGCGCTGCTGGGGCGACAGCTCTTCCACCAGCGCCCACACCTGGCTCATGCGCCGCTCCGTGTGCAGGCCCTCGACCGGGTCCACGAAGGGCGCGGGCGCCTGCTCCACCGGGTCCGGCTCGTCGGGGGCGGCGGCGCGCTGATCGCGCCAGCCGACGAGCCGCCGCCAGCCGCGCCGGCGCCGCTGCTGGTCCAGGCAGCAATTGACCAGGATCCGGTAGAACCACGTCGAGAACTTCGACTGCCCCGCGAACGAACCGGCCGATTCGTGGAGCCGGATGAACGCCTCCTGCGAGCAATCCCGGGCGTCCTCGCGATCGCGCAGCACCGACCAGGCGATCCGGTAGGCCCGCTCCTGGTAGCGCTCCACCAGGAGATCGAAGGCTCCCGGTGTTCGCTCCGCCACCGCGCGACACAACTGTTCATCGCTCGACTCCACGGGCGCCTCTCGCCCTGATTTTCCCACACGCGCGCACGCGGCATCAATATCCGGCTCGAGCGCGTCGCGGCTGTCCCGCGCTGCTCCGACTACCGCCCGCGCCTGTCCGCGACGTCCCGGCGCAGCTCGCGCCGGTCCTGGCGCAGGTCGCGCACGTCCTGCCGCCGGTCCCGCTTGTCACGGAGCAGCTCCCGCCGATCCTCCCGGCGGTCCTGGTAGTCGCCGTGCAGCTCTCGCCGATCGCCGCGCAGCTCCTGCCGGGCATCTCGTACCGCCTGCGGGTCGCCCGACCGGTACGCCTCGCGTAGCTCCCGCCGGTCGCCGCGCAGCTCGCGCCGATCGCGGTGGATCTCGCGCGCATCGCTCCGGAGCTCGCGCCGGTCCCCGCGAATCTCTCGGGTGTCGTGCCGAATCTCCCGCCGATCCTGGCGCAGCTCCTGCCGATCCTGATGCAGGTCCCGGATGTCGTTGCGGATCTCCTGCGCCGACGCCCCCGTTCCCAGCAGCCCCACCGTGATGCCCGCGGCCGTGACTGCGAGGGCCCGTCCTATCCAGCGAGAGTGCCGGATCATCGATGTATCCTCCAGGTTCCACAGGGATTTTCGAATCCGGCCCCCGGGCGCTGCCTTCACCGGATGAGACGCGGAGGGGGGGCCTGACGTTTACAGGGACCGGGGGCGCCTAATCTTCTTGGCGTTTCCGGGGGTGCTTCTCTAGGCTCGGGGTATGCGATTCGGCGTGGGGGTGCTCGCTCTGCTGGTGGCCGCGACGGTGCCCGCGCTGCTCTTCGCGGGCGCGACGACCCTGCGCGGTCTCGGCTGGCTCGTCGTGCTGGCGGTGGGCGCGGTGCTGCTCATCGATCTGGGCGACCGGCTCACCGAATGGGTCGAGCGGCGCCGGTGGGGCCGGCTCGCCCGGCTCCGCCTGGACCGCTACCCCTCCGACGAGACGCCCTGAGACCCCGCGCGCGCTGCGTCGGTCAGGCTGACGTGCTCCAGCAGCAGGCACACCAGTCCGACGGCGGTGATCGGGAAGAACTGCGAGGCGTGAAACAGTAGGGAGAAGGACAGGGCCTCCGCGCGCGGTACCGCGAAGAGAGCCAGCGCCAGCACCGTCGCCGCCTGGATGACGCCCACGAAGCCGGGGCTCGACGGCAGGCTCACCCCCAGCCCGAGGAAGGCCAGCACGACCCAGGACGCGACCAGCGGGAGGTCCAGGTGGGCCGCGTGCATCGCGGTCCACACCGACAGCGCGAGGCAGAGCCAGATCCCCACCGAGCTCAGCACGACCGGGATCGCGTGGCGGGGCGCCCGGATGCCGCGGAGCCCCTCGGTCATCGTCCCGAGCAGCGCGATCAGCCGCCGCTCGAGCCACCCGACCCGGTGGAAGATCGTCTCGATCAGCATTCGGCACATCCCGGGCGCGACGGCGATCATCACGAGCACCAGCAGGGCGGCCAGGTCCACGGCCAGGAAGAGCGCGATGGACCAGCGCATCTCGGCCGACACCGGCACCACGAGCAGCAGTCCGGCCACGATCAGCCCGAGGGCCAGGCCGTCCAGCACCCGCTCCACCACGACCGTGGCGAAGGTGGTCCAGAACCGTGGGCCGTGCCGGGAGGCGACGTAGACCCGCACCACCTCGCCGGCCCGGAGGGGCAGCAGGTTATTGCCCATGTAGCCGATGAGCAGCGACCGGAAGAGATGGCTCGGGCGCGAGCCCGGTGGGAAGAGATAGGCCCAGCGCCAGGCCCGGGCCCATATGGAGGCGAAGGCGAGCACGACGCTGAGCGCGAGGAAGGTCCAGAGGGTCTCGCGTAGCCGCGCGGCGATGACGCCCAGGTCCACGTCCCAGAAGCAGTAGACGAGGAGGCCCGCGCTCACCGCCAGGCCCAGGAGGATCTTCGCCAGCCGTCGCCACGACGGCATGTAAGGGCGGCTCAGCGCCCCCGCGCGCCCGCGGTCATGCCTCCACCCGGATCATGGTCGTGCGCCCGGCCACCACCGGCAGCTTGTCGATGGCGGCGAGCGCCGCCCGCATGTCCCGCTCCCTCGCCTCGTGCGTCATCATGACCACCGGCACCGCCTCGGTTCGCGCGCGCTCCTTCTGGAGCACGGAGACCAGGGAGATCTCGTGCCCGCCCAGGATGCCCGCCACCTGCGCGAGCACGCCGGGCCGGTCCATGGCCATCACGCGCAGGTAGTAGGCCGAGCGGATGTCGTCCATCGGCCGGAGCGGCAGGGGGTTCCGGCCGATCGACGGGAGATCGATGTCGAGCGCCGGGATGCCGTGGGCCACCCGCCGCGCGATCTCGAGCGCGTCGGACCAGATCGCGGACGCGGTGGGGAGCTGGCCGGCGCCGCGGCCGTAGAACATGAGGTTGCCCACGTTGTCGCCGGTCACGAACACGGCGTTGAACACGCCGGAGACCGCGGCGAGCGGGGAACCGGCCGGGATCAACGTGGGGTTAACCCGGGTTTCTAGAGCGCCCTCCGAAGCCTTGGCGATCGCGAGCAGCTTGATGCGGTAGCCGAGCTCGGTCGCGTTGACCACGTCCTGCTGGGTCACCGCGGTGATGCCCTCGGTGTAGATGTCCTTGAGATCCACCGTGGTGCGGAAGGCCAGGGTGGCCAGGATCTGCAGCTTGTGGGCGGAGTCGAGGCCCTCGATGTCGAGGGTGGGATCGGCCTCCGCGTAGCCGAGGCCCTGCGCCTCCTTCAGGACCTCGCCGAAGTCCCGTCCCTCGTCGGTCATCTTGGACAGGATGTAGTTGCAGGTGCCGTTGACGATGCCGAAGGTGGACAGGATCCGGTTCGCGGGCAGCCCGTCCTTGACCGCGCGGATGAGCGGGATGCCGCCCGCCACCGCCGCCTCGAAGCCGAGCATCACCCCGCGCCGCCGCGCCTCCTCGAACAGCTCGGCCCCGTGGTGGGCGAGGAGCGCCTTGTTGGCGGTGACCACGTGCTTGCCCGCCGCGAGGGCCCGGAGGATGAAGGTACGCGCGGGCTCGAGCCCGCCGATCAGCTCGATGACGATCTGCACCGAGGGGTCGTCGATGGCCTGGTTGGCGTCGCCGCCCAGCGGCAGGCGGGCCAGGTCGATGCCGTCGCGCGGTCGCGTGAGGTCGGCGTCGACGACGCGCCCGAGGGCGAGCCGGCAGCCGGCGCGCTCGGCCATCTCGGCCCCGTGAGTCTGGAGCACCTTGACCACGCCGCAGCCGACGGTGCCCAGGCCTAGGAGGGCGATCTTGATCTCGTTCATGGGTCCATGGGGGGCCGCGCGGGCCGGGTGACGCCGTGAGCGGCGTCTTGCCGGGCGCGCTACCGGCCGGTCAGGGTCTTGAGGCCGCGCAGGGCCTGCCGGATGCGCTGCTCGTTCTCGACGAGCGCGAACCGGACGTGGCCGTCCCCGTACTCGCCGAAGCCGATCCCCGGGGAGACCGCCACCTTGCATTCCTGGATGAGCAGCTTGGAGAACTCGAGCGAGCCCATGTTGCGGAATTCCTCGGGGATGGGCGCCCAGACGAACATGGTCCCCTTGGGCTTGGGCACGCACCAGCCGAGCTTGTTGAGGCCGTCCACCAGCACGTCGCGGCGCTTGCGGTGCAGCTCCACGATGTCGCTCACGCAGCCCTGGGGGCCTTCCAGCGCGATGATCGCGGCGATCTGGATGGGCTGGAAGGCGCCGTAGTCGAGATAGGACTTGATGCGGGCCAGCGCGTGGATCATCCTCGAGTTGCCGCACACGAAGCCCACCCGCCAGCCCGGCATGTTGTAGGACTTCGACAGCGAGAAGATCTCGACGCCCACGTCCTTGGCCCCCGGGACTTCCAGGAACGACGGAGCCTTGTATCCGTCGAAGGTGAAGTCGGCGTAGGCGAAGTCGTGCACCACCATGAGGTGATGCTCCCGCGCGAAGTCCACCACCTTGACGAAGAAGTCGCGGTCCACGCAGAGGGTGGTCGGGTTGTGCGGGAAGGACAGGATCAGGAGCTTGGCCTTGGGCCAGGCGAGCTTGGCCGTTTCCTGGAGCCGGGCGAAGAAGTCGTCGCCCGGGACCAGCGGGACCGAGCGCAGGTCGCCGTCCGCGATGACCACCGAGTAGGAGTGGATCGGGTAGGTGGGGTTCGGGACCAGGGCCCCGTCGCCCGGCTGGAGCACCGCCAGGGCCAGGTGGGCCATGCCCTCCTTGGCGCCGATGGTGGCGATGGCCTCGGTCTCCGGATCCAGGTCCACCCCGTAGCGGGTCCGGTACCAGGTGGTGACCGCCTTCCGGAGCCGGGTGATCCCCTTGGAGGCCGAGTAGCGGTGGTTGCGCGGATTGCGGGCCGCCTCCACCAGCTTGTCGACGATGTGCTTGGGGGTCTCCTGGTCGGGGTTGCCCATGCCGAGGTCGATGACGTCCTCGCCACGGGCTCGCGCCTTGGACTTCAGGTCGTTGACGATCGCGAAGACGTAAGGGGGGAGCCGCTTGATCCGGTAGAACTCATCCATGGGTCTTCTCCCGGGGGATTTGGACCAGGAGTTCGATCATACTGTGGGGCGCTCTGGAGTGTCAACAAAGGCGCGGAGATAGAGCGCACCCCGGACGCGCTCCCGCGGCCCAGGCCGGGGGGTTGACACCCCTTGAATTGGCGTGCTAGAAGAAACCCTGCCGGGCGAAACTGTAACCAGCATCCACCCTTCCAACGCGTTCCGTAGTCCGGTAGGACGAGGCAGTCCAGCACGAGGGGACAAGTCTTATGTTCAGACGAAGAGGGAAGAGCCCGCGACGAAGCGAGCTGACGGCCTTCATCGACGAGGGGTCGGAGATCGAAGGCCGCTACACGTTCCGCGGCACCGTGATGCTGAACGGTAAGTTCAAGGGCGAGATCAGCTCCGACGACACCCTGATCATCGGGGAGCGCGCGGTCCTCCAGGCCGATGTCCGGGCGGGCCGCCTGGTGGTGAACGGGGAAGTCACCGGCAACCTGCGGGCCATGGAGCGGATCGACCTGAAGCGGACGGCGCGGGTCTACGGTGACGTGGAGGCCCCCGTGGTGGTGCTCGAGGAGGGGGTCCTGTTCGAGGGGCACTGCCGTATGGCCAAGCCGAGCCCGGTGGCGGAGGTGCCGCCCCGGGACCTAGCCCCAGCGCGGGATCTGGCTGTAGTCCCGCTCAAGCGCTGACCGGACGATGCCCAAGCCCAAACAGTTCAACCTGTTGATGGTCCGGGACGACGGCAGCCGCGTGCTGCGGCTCTCGGTGCCCGGTTGGGCGGTGGGCGTCGTCGTCGGCGGGCTGGCCCTCACCATCCTCGGGCTCGCGTTCATCTATCCCGACTACGTCTCTCTCCGCCACCAGCGCGGCACCTTCGCGGCCTTGAGCGAGCGCCTGCACATCCAGCAGGGGCTCCTCGACGCCTCCCACTCGCGGCTGCGCGAGATTCGCGGGGAGATCGATAGCTGGCGGGATCTACACGCCAAGATCTGGGAGCCCTTCGGGCCCGAGGCCGCCCCGGCCAAGCGCGGCATCGGCGGGAAGACGGGGGAGCAGCCCGCCCGGGCGCCGGTCAAGGAGGAGATGGACCGTCTGCTGGGCATCGTCCGAGAGGAGGGCGAGTCCATCCGGACGCTCGAGCGCTTCCTCGGCCGGGCCAGCCGTGTGCTCGCCTCCCTGCCATCGCGGTGGCCGGTGCGCGGGCCGGTGAACTCCGACTTCGGTCAGCGCCGCTCGCCGTGGGCCCCCAATTCGGAGTTCCACAGCGGCATCGACATCGGAGCCCCCATCGGGACGTCGGTGAAGGCGCCGGCTCCCGGCGTGGTGATCTTCGCGGGCCAGCACGCGGAATACGGCGTCACCCTCGTCATCGACCACGGCAACGACACCAAGTCGCTCTACGGCCACCTGTCCAGGCTCAACGTGGCGATGGAGCACGCGGTCAAGCGGGGCGAGACGGTGGCGCTGACCGGCAATACGGGCCGCTCCTCCGGTCCGCACCTGCACTACGAGATCCAGGTCAAGGGCCAGCCGGTGAACCCCCACAGCTACATCTGGGAGGAGTCGGGCCCGGCCGTCGCCAAGTCCGCCCGCTGAGGGCGGGCCGCGGGCCGTCAGGCCCCGCGGTGTTTCTGCAAGAACTCCAGGCAGGTTCCGTTGAAGAGCGAAGCTTGCTCGATGAAGTGCAGGTGGCCCGCGTCCTCGATCGTGGCCAGCTCCGAGCCGGGGATGCGCGCGTGCAGGTCGCGCGAGGACACCGGGGGAACCAGGATGTCCTCGGTGCCGGTGGTGATCAGGGTCGGGACCCGGATCTCGCCGAGGCGCGCGGCGGTGTCGTGACCCCGGATCGCGTCGGCCTGGCGCGAGAGGCCCTCGAGCCCGATCGGGTAGGGATACGCCAGCGCCCGCTCGATCCAGAAGCGGATGAACTCGGGACGCTCGACCATGGTCTTCCGGCAGAGGATCCAGGGCATGGCGGCCCGCACGTTCTCCTCGCGATCGCCGCGCGCCTTCACCGCGAGGAGGGTGTCGATCAGGAAGCCGCCGTAGGCGTCGACGCCCGCGGTCGTGCAGTGCAGCCCGAGCGTGCGCACGCGGTCCGGGTGACGCAGGGCCAGCTCCTGCGCGATCATGCCGCCCATCGAGGCGCCGCAGATGTGCGCGCGGCGGATCTCGAGCGCGTCCATCAGCCCGACCACGTCCACGGCCATCCCGGGGATCGTGTAGGGCGCTTCCGGCACGTCGCTCTGGCCGGCGCCCCGGTTGTCGAGCGCGATCACGCGATGCTCGGCCGCGAAGGCGGGCGCCTGCAGCGCCCACGCGGTGTGGTCACCACCCCAGCCCATGATGAGCACGAGCGGCGGGGCGTCGGGCGCGCCGGTCTCCTGGTAGAAGAGGCGGACCCCGTTGACCTGGGCGTGGGGCACGGTGGTCAGGGCGCGACGGCGGCGAGGAGCTCGTCGAGCTCGGTCTGCGTGGCCGCGTCCAGCGCGGGCGCGGGTGGCCGCACCAGCGCGGAGGCGATCCAGCCGCGGCGGCGCAGGATCTCCTTGCGGATGCCCACCGCGGTGCCGGGCGTGGCGCCCGGCTGGCTCTCGTAGCGGATCAGGGGGAGCCAGCGGTAGAAGAGGGCGCGCGCCTCGTCGCGCCGGCCGGCCACGAAGTGCTCGCGGATGGCGCGGAGGGCCTCGGGGTAGGGGAAGCCGGTCATGGCCCCGTCGGCTCCGCGGGAGAGCTCCTCGAAGAAGTAGACGCCGCCGAGGCCGCCGAAGATCGCCACCCGATCGCCGAAGAGCGCGCGCAGGCGCGTGATCTTGGGCAGCGTCGGGGGCTCCTCGAGCTTCACCGCCTGGATCTGCGCGATCTCGGCGCACACCTGGGCGATGAAGGGCGCCGGCATGTTGACCTGGGTGGTGACCGGCTCGTCCTGCAGCACGATCGGCAGCCCGGTGACCGCGGCGACTATGCGATAGTGCTCCGCCACCGCCTCGAGGTTCTTGAGCCCGGTGGGTGGCGCCACCATGAGCGCGTCGGCGCCGTGGTCGCGCGCCATGCGCGCGAAGGCGGTGGCCAGGTGCGTGCCGGAGGCCGAGACGCCCACCGCGACCGGCACGCGGCCGCGGGTCTCCTTGACCACCGTCTCCACCACCCGGCGCCGCTCCTCGTCGGTGAGACGGTGGGCCTCACCCGCGATGCCGAGGATGGTGAGGCCGTTCACCCCGGTAGAGAGCACGGACTCGATCAGGCGGGGGTAGCCGGTGGTGTCGAGCGCCCCGTCCTCGCGGAACGGTGTCGCGAGGATGTGGAAGATGCCGGCCCAGGCGATCACGATCGAAGACCCCTCACCATCGGTGACCCCTCACCCTGCCCTCTCCCCAGAGGGGAGAGGGTAAGAGGGTTAGGCCCTCACCTGGCACGCCACCCAGTGGCCCGGGGAGATCTCCTTCAGCACCTGCTCGTTCTCGGAGCAGGAGGGGATGCGGACCGGGCAGCGGGTGTGGAAGCGACAGCCCGACGGGGGCTTGATCGGGCTCGGCACGTCGCCCTCGAGCAGGATGCGCTTGCGCTTGACCGCTGGATCGGGGATCGGCACCGCGGAGAGGAGCGCCTCGGTGTAGGGGTGCTTCGGATTGGTGTAGAGCTCCTTGGCGGGGGCGATCTCGACGATCTTGCCGAGGTACATCACGGCCACGCGCGTGGAGATGTGCTCGACCACCGAGAGGTCGTGGGCGATGAAGAGATAGGTCAGGTTGAACTGCTTCTGGAGGTCCTCCAGCAGGTTGATGACCTGGGCCTGGATGGACACGTCCAGCGCGGAGACCGGCTCGTCGGCCACGATCAGCTTGGGGCTCACCGCGAGGGCCCGCGCGATGCCGATGCGCTGGCGCTGGCCCCCCGAGAACTCGTGCGGGTAGCGGCGCAGGTGGTCCGCGTTGAGGCCCACCGTCTCGAGCAGGTGCACGACCCGCTCGTCGCGCTCGCGCTTGCTCTTGGCCAGCTTGTGGATCACCAGCGCCTCGCCGATGATCGAGCCGACCGTCATGCGCGGGTTCAGCGACGCGTAGGGGTCCTGGAAGATGATCTGCATGTCGCGCCGCAGGTGACGCAGCGAGCGCTTGTCGAGCGTCGTCACGTTCTTGTCCTCGAACCACACCTCGCCCGCGGTGGGCTCGATCAGACGCAGGATGCAGCGGCCGGTGGTGGACTTGCCGCAGCCCGACTCGCCCACCAGCCCGAGCGTCTCGCCCTTCAGGATCTCGAAGCTCACGTCGTCGACCGCGTGCACCCGCGCGACTTCGCGGGAGAACAGGCCGCCGCGGATCGGGAAGTACTTCTTGAGGTTCTTGATGCGAAGGAGTGCGGTCTCAGGCATGGGCGGCCTCTAGTAGAGCCAGCAGGACACTTTGTGCCCCGGCTTGACTTCCTTGAGCACGGGATCCTTCTCGGTGCAGACCGACTTGACGAACGGGCAGCGCGGTGCGAACCGGCACCCGGGAGCGATCTCGCCTCTGAGCGTCGGCACCGTGCCCGGGATGGTCTCGAGCCGACGCCGCGCGGTGGCGGCGAGGTCGATGCGCGGGATCGACCGCAGCAGGCCCTGGGTGTAGGGGTGCAGCGGCTCCTTGAAGAGGTCGGCGACCGGCGCCTCCTCCGCCACCTTGGCCGCGTACATCACGACCACCCGCTGGGCGGTCTCCGCGATGACGCCCATGTCGTGGGTGATGAGCATGACCGCCATGTGGAGCTTCGCCTTCAGCTCGTTGAGTAGCTCGAGGATCTGGGCCTGGATGGTGACGTCGAGCGCGGTGGTGGGCTCGTCGGCGATCAATAGATTTGGGTTGCAGGAGAGCGCCATCGCGATCATGATCCGCTGCCGCATGCCGCCCGAGAGCTGGTGCGGGTACTCCTTCACGCGGCGCTCCGCGTTGGGGATGTGCACCAGCTTCAGCATGTCCACCGTCTTGGCCATGGCCTCGCGGCGCCCGAGCCCCTCGTGGAGGCGGATGGCCTCCGCGATCTGCTCCCCGCAGGTGAACACGGGATTGAGCGAGGTCATGGGCTCCTGGAAGATCATGGAGATCTCCTTGCCGCGGATCTTGCGCATCTTATTGGCGGCCAGGGTCACCAGGTTGGTCCCGTTGTAGTTGATCTCCCCCTCGACGATGCGCCCGGGCGGCTGGGGGATGAGCTTCATGATGCTGAGCGCGGTCACCGACTTGCCGCAGCCCGACTCGCCGACGACCCCCAGCGTCTCCCCCTTCTCGATGTAGAGGTCGACGCCATCGACGGCCCGCACGACGCCTTCATCGGTGAAGAAGTAGGTCTTGAGGTTCTTGACGTCCAGCAGGCGCTCGGCCATAGGGTGCGGCCTCCTCTGGGGTGCGGGCGCTACCAGCCCGCCGTGATCTCGCGGAAGGCCTCGAGGGCCCGCTCGATGTCGTCGGCGTCGATGTCCTTGTGGGTCACGCAGCGGATGGTGCCGGGGCCGGTCTGGTGGATCTTCACCTTGCGGGCCAGGCAGCCGGTGACCAGCTCGGCGGCGCCGCCGTCCTTGTCCACCCGGAAGATGACGATATTGGTCTGCACGGTGGCCAGGTCCAGCCGCACGCGGGGCAGGCGACTCACGCCCTCGGCCAGGCGGCGGCAGTTGACGTGGTCCTCGGCCAGCCGGTCCACCATGGAGTCGAGCGCGACGAGCCCGGCCGCGGCCAGCACGCCCACCTGGCGCATGCCGCCGCCCAGCATCTTCCGCACCCGCCGGGCGCGCGTCACGAGCTCGCGCGAGCCGCACACGAGCGAGCCCACCGGGGCGCCGAGGCCCTTGGAGAGGCAGAAGGTGAGCGAGTCGACCGGGCGCGCGAAGTCGGCGACGGGCCGCGCCAGCGCGACCGCCGCGTTGAAGACCCGCGCGCCGTCGAGGTGCACCGGTACGCCCGCCGCGTGGGCGGCCGCGGCCACCGCCTCGATCTCCTCGGGCGTGCAGTAGGTGCCGCCGTGGCGGTTGTGGGTGTTCTCGACCGCGACCAGCCCGGTCATCGGGATGTGGATATTGTTCGGCCGGATGTGCTCGCGCACCTGCTCCGGCGTCAGGAAGCCGCGCGCGGTCTTGACCGGAAGGGTCTGCACGCCGCCGAAGACGGCCGCCCCCGCGCCCTCGTAGTTGAAGATGTGGGAGTCGGCGTCCAGCACCATCTCCTGGCCCGCGCGGGTCTGGGCGAGGACGGAGACCAGGTTGCCCTGGGTCCCGGAGGAGACGAACAGGGCGGCCTCCTTGCCGGTGCGCCGGGCCGCGGTGTCCTCCAGCCGGCGGACCGTCGGATCCTCTTCCCAGACGTCATCGCCCACCTCGGCGCGAGCCATGGCATCGCGCATCGCCTGGGTGGGGAGGGTGAGGGTATCCGATCGGAGATCGACGACGTCGTGCATGACCTACCTCGTGGCGGCCTGGAGGCGTTGCGCCGCGCGCTTGCCCCACTCCGTGTAAGGGTACTCATCGGCCAGTTGCCGGTACAAGCGCTGGGAGTCCTCCGCCCGTCCGTCGCCGGAATATACCTCACCCAGCCGGAACAGCGCCTCCGGGATCACGAGGGTGCGCGGATACTCCTTGACGACCTTCTCCAGCCGCTGGCGCGCCGCCCCCGGATTGCCCTGGTTGATGTAGTAGGCGGCGACCCACAGCTCCTTCTGGGCCAGGCGGCCCCGGCAGATGTCGATCTTGGCGAGCGCGTCGGCCGCGTAGCGGCTCTCCGGGTACTCGCGGACGAGGACCTTGAACGCCTCGATCGCCTTGCGGGTGATCTCCTGGTCCTGCTCCACCGGCTTCATCTGATCATAGTAGCTCATCGAGAGCCGGTACTGGACCAGGTCCGCGATCTGGTGGCGCGGGTAGAAGGCCATAAAGCCTTCGAACTCCTTGATCGCCTTGTCGAACTGTCCCTCGCGATAGAACGCCTCGCCGATCAGGAACCGGGCCCGCGGCGCGTAGCTCGATTGCGGGTGCCGCTCCGAGACCTTGCGGAACGCGGTGCGCGCCTCGTCGTACCGGCTCTTGCTGAGCTGGTTCTCGCCTTCCGCGTAGAGCTCAGACGCCGGCGGCAGCGCCTGCGGGCGCTGGCGGAAGAAGTCCGCAATGGTCGTGCACCCGCTCAGGAGCAGGAGCAGACTCACCAGCGTCGCGGGAACCGAGAGGAATTTGAGACGCATCGGCCAGGGGTCGGCCATCGATTGGCCCCCAGTTGTAAGGGCGGAAGTCTGGGAAGTCAAGGACATCGTGCGGGGGGTGCCGGGGTCCGGCACCAGCCCCGAAGCGCTCCGGCGACCGCCCCCGATCGCATCCGGTCGGCTCAGGACCCCTCCGGTGGGGTTCAGGGTCGACGAGTAGGTTCAGGGTCGACGAGTAAGGGTCCGCGATCTCCTCATGCCAGTCTCCCACACGCTCACCGGGCCCCGGCGCGGTCCTTCGAGGCCGGCCCCCAGATCGCCTCCAGTCGCTGGTCGCGTCCGCAGCCGGCGCGGTAGAGGTTGTATCGGATCGGGTTCTTCTTGTAGTAGTCCTGGTGGTAGTCCTCCGCGGGCCAGAACTTCGAAGCCGTCACGACCTCGGTCACGACCGGCTTCTGCAGGCGGCGCGCCACCGCGGTCTTGGATTCTTCCGCCAGCCTTCGCTGTGTCTCGTCGTGCACGAAGATGGCGGCCCGATACTGGCTGCCGACGTCGCAGAACTGCGCGTTGGCGGTCAGCGGGTCGATATTGCGCCAGAACACGTCGAGGAGCTGGGAGTAGGTTACTTTCCGAGGGTCGTACAGTACTTCGACCACCTCGGCATGGCCCGTCCGGCCCGCCGAGACCTGCTCGTACGTCGGATCCGCGGTGCGGCCGCCCGTGTAGCCGGAGGTGGTGGAGACGACACCGTCCAGCTTGTCGAACGGCGGCTCCATGCACCAGAAGCAGCCGCCGGCGAAGGTGGCCCGGGCGCGCTCCTGCGCGTCCGCGACGCCGATGGCGGCGAGACAGAGAAGGCTCGCGATGATCGCGCGCATGGCTCAGACCCGCCGGAAGACGAGGGCGACGCCGTTCATGCAGTAGCGCAGCCCGGTCGGCTTCGGCCCGTCGTCGAACACGTGCCCCAGGTGGCTACCGCACCGCCGGCAATGCACCTCGGTTCGGGCCATGAACAAGGACCGATCCGTGGCGGTCCCGACCGCGTCCGGCAGCGGCGCCCAGAAGCTGGGCCAACCGGTTCGGCTGTCGAACTTCGTGTCCGACGAGAAGAGGGGCAGCTCGCACCCGGCGCACTGGTAGGTCCCCCGGCCGTACTCCTTGTCCAGGGGGCTGCTCCCGGGGCGCTCGGTTCCGTGCTTGCGCAACACCGAGAACTGCGCCGGGGTGAGTCGCTGCCGCCACTCGGTCTCGCTCATCGCCACTTCGAACGTTTTGGCCGCCTTGCTCACTTGGTCCTCCGCGCCGGCGAACCGCGCGGCGGCCCCCGCCGCCGCCATCACCAGCCCCATCTCGAGGAGTCGCCGTCTCGTCATCTCGGGCCCCTTTCCCCGCGCCGTTCCATTCCGTCTACCTGACGAGTATGCCCTCGGGACCGTTCCCCATGTCACAGGGACGTGAACACGGTCAGCCAGTCGTCACCCGGTCGGGGTTCTCGAAGGCAACTTTTCGGTTGCATTTCAATCCCCCGGGCCCTAATCTGCAGCCAGGAGGTTGCACATGAGCCCAACCAGCACGGACCGCATCGAGAGGAAGATCCGGCTGCGCGCGCCGCGCAGCCGGGTGTGGCGCGCCCTCACCACCCCCGTGGAGTTCGGCACGTGGTTCGGCGTCAAGGTGGACGGTACCTTCGCACCGGGTGCCCGCGTGCGCGGGGCCATCACCCACAAGGGCTACGAGCACGTGACGTGGGACATCACGATCGAACGGATGGAGCCGGAGCGGGTGTTCTCCTGGCGCTGGCACCCGCACGCCGTGGAGGCCGGCGTCGACTATTCCACCGAGCCCACCACGCTGGTGGTCTTCGAGCTGGAGGACGCCGCCGGCGGCACCATGCTCACCGTCGTGGAGTCCGGCTTCGATCAGGTCCCCCTGGCGAGGCGCGCCCAGGCGTATCGGATGAACGGGGAGGGCTGGACGTACCAGATGCAGGCGATCGAGGGCTATGTCGCCACGGGGGGCTAGGTCCGGCGGACACCCCGCTCGCGGCAAGGCCGTCGCGGCCGGCGCCAGAGGTGCTGGAGGGCTCGTCGGCGCCGCGCCGGTCTTCGCCGCGCTCGGGGACGAGACACGCCTCGGCCTCGTCGCGCGACTCTGCGCGGGAGGGCCGATGCCGATCGCCCGCCTCACCGCGGGAATGGGCGTGACGCGCCAGGCCGTCACGAAGCACCTGTACGTGCTCGCGGGCGCGGGCCTGGCCCGCGGCACCCGGGTCGGCCGCGATCACGTCTGGGAGATCGAGCCGGCCCGCCTCGACGAGGCGCGTCGGTGGCTCGACCACATCGAAGGGCAGTGGGACGAAGCCCTCAGCCGGCTGAAGGCGTCCCTCGAGCGCGACACCTAGTCGTCCGCGCGCCCGCGGGCCTTGCCGCTTCGGTTGACAGGGCCCGGGGCGACTACATTATGATCCCGCCATGCCGCTGGGACCGGTGACGCTCCCGACGATGTACCGCGTGCGGCAGACCTTCCCGCGCACCCGCCTCGCGGACATCCCCGGAGGGGTCCGGAAAACCCTGGCCGCCGCGGACCTGCCCATCAAGCGGGGGGACACCGTGGCGGTGGGGGCGGGTAGCCGGGGCATCGCCAATATCGCGGTCATCGTCCGCGCCACGGTGGACTGGCTCAAGGGGCAGGGGGCCCGGCCCTTCGTCT
>DASQAL010000128.1:0-4589 GCA_035635775.1 Candidatus Acidiferrum sp. | reverse complement strand
CGGGCCTTCTTCGAGGTGACCCTGCCGCTCTCGCTGCCCGGCATCCTCGCGGGCTCCCTGCTCGTCTTCTCGCTGGCCATCAGCTCCTTCGTGGTGCCGATCCTCGTCGGCGGCTTCAAGGTGCACGTC
Source organism: Candidatus Acidiferrum sp. (assembly GCA_035635775.1). Classification (GTDB taxonomy): domain Bacteria; phylum Methylomirabilota; class Methylomirabilia; order Rokubacteriales; family CSP1-6; genus CAMLFJ01. Next base: position 4,460 of record DASQAL010000128.1, on the reverse strand, counting down.
CTGCCGATGGTGGTCTACGAGCAGGTGCTCTCGGTGTTCGACTGGCCGTTCGGGGCCGCCAACGCCTTCGTGCTGCTCCTGATCTCGGTGGCCCTGATCGCGGTCTACATCAAGGTCACCGAGCGCGCGCTGCGGGGGATCGTGTGAGTATCGGAGGGGGCCTCGACGGCCCCCTCCGAGCCTCCCCCAACACCGGGTTGCGCCGGCGAAGCCGGCGCTCGAGCGGCTCGTTCTCCATCCTCACCGTGGTGGTGGGGCTGGTCTACGCCTTCCTGCTGCTCCCGATGGTGATCGTGGTGCTGGCCGCGTTCAACGCGGGCAACTACTTCACGTTTCCCCCGCAGGGCTTCTCGCTCAAGTGGTTCGCCAACTTCTTCAACCGGCGGGAATTCATGCAGGCCCTCTGGCTCTCCACCGAGCTGGCGGTCTGGACCGCGCTCGCGTCCACCGTCATCGGGACCGCGGCCGCCATCGTGCTGGTGCGGGGACGCTTCCGCGGTCGCGACCTCCTCAACGCGTTCGTCACCTCGCCGCTGCTCCTCCCGCAGATCCTCACCGGGGTGGCGCTGCTGCAGTTCTACACGCTGCTGAAGATGCACGCCTCCTACCCGGCGCTGCTCATCGGCCACATCGTGGTGACCACGCCCTACGTGATCCGCACCGTCACCGCCACCCTCACCCACTTCGACATGGCGCTCGAGGAGGCCGCCCAGAGCCTGGGCGCCCATCCGGTGCGCGCGTTCTTCGAGATCACCCTCGGGGTGATCAAGCCGGGCGTGGTGGCGGGCGCGATCTTCGCCTTCGCGATCTCCTTCGACAACTTCACGCTGTCGCTGTTCCTCACCAGTGCCAAGCTCACCCCGCTCCCCATCGAGCTCTTCGCCTATCTCAAGTACTCCTTCGACCCCACCGCGGCCGCGGTGTCCGCCTTCGCCATCGGGGTGGCCCTGGTGCTCGTCCTGGGCATCGCGCGCTTCATGGGGCTCGAGGAGTTCACGGGGTTCTGATGCGGACCCGCCGATGAGACCCGTGGCCGCGGAGGAGCTCGAGAGCCTGGCCATCGGCGCCTGGATCCTGGGCACCGGCGGCGGGGGCAGCCCCTATCTCGCGCTGCTCAACATGCGCCAGCTCTACCGGCAGGGCGTGGTGTGCCGGCTCATGGACGCGTCCGAGCTGGCGGACGACGATCTGGTGGCGGTCGTCTCCAACATGGGCGCGCCGCTCGTCGGCCAGGAGCGCCTCACCGACCCGAAGACGATGGCCCTGGCCGTCACCATGATGGAGGAGTACCTCGGGCGGAAGTTCCGGGCCCTGATGTCGCTCGAGATCGGCGGCGGCAACTCCATCCAGCCCTTCATGGCCGCGGCGATGCTGGATCTCCCGGTCATCGACGGCGACTGCATGGGGCGCGCGTTCCCCGAGGCCCAGATGACGAGCTTCGCCATCCACGATCTCCGGATGTACCCGCTGACCCTGGCCGACGTGCGCGACAACGCGGTGGTGGTGGCGCGTGCGGCGAGCTGGAAGTGGATGGAGCGCATCAGCCGCAAGGCCTGCGTCGAGGTGGGCTCGATCGCGTCCACCTGCAAGGCCCCGCGGACCGGCAAGGAGATCAAGGAGTGCGCGATCCTGGGCTCCACCACCAAGGCCATCGGCATCGGCCGGGCGGTCCAGGCCGCGCGGCGGGCCCACCGCGATCCCATCGACGCGGTGCTCGAGGTCGAGGCCGGCATCAAGATCTTCAGCGGCAAGATCCACGACATCGCCCGGCGCACCACCGAGGGCTTCCTCCGCGGCACCGCCACCATCGAGGGCCTCGATCAATTCCGGGGCCACACCTTCTCGCTCGCCTTCCAGAACGAGTTCGCGGTCGGCTGGCTCGACGGCCTACCACGGGTCATGACGCCCGATCTGATCTGTGTGCTCGACACGGTCTCCGGCGACGCGATCGGCACCGAGACGCTGCGCTACGGCCAGCGGGTGACCGTCATCGCCCTGCCCGCGCCCCCGATCCTGCTCACCCCGAAGGGGATCGAGCACGTCGGCCCGCGCGCCTTCGGCTACGACCTCGACTTCCGCTCGGTGTTCGCGTGAGACGGCGCATCGGCATCGACGTGGGCGGCACCAACACCGACGCGGTGTTACTGGAGGAAAGCACTGTCAAGGCCGCGGTGAAGACGCCAACTACCGCGGATGTGACCACCGGCATCACGCGCGCCCTCGCCGCGCTCGTCGAGCAGGCGCCCGCGGCCCGTGACGCCCAGGCGGCCATGATCGGCACCACCCACTTCACCAACGCGGTGGTGCAGCGGCGCGACCTCGGCCGGGTCGCCGCGGTGCGCATCGGCCTGCCCTCCGGGGCTTCGCTGCCGCCCTTCGTGGACTGGCCGGAGGACCTGGCCGACCTGGTGCGCGGCGAGGTCGTGATGCTGGAGGGCGGCCACGAGTTCGACGGTCGCCCGCTCGTCCCGTTCGACGGCAAGGGCATGCGCGCGGCCGCCCGGCGGATCCGCGCCGCCGGAATCCGCTCGGTCGCCATCGCTGCGGTCTTCTCTCCGCTGAACGCGTCAGGCGAGGAAGAGGCCGCCGCCATCGTCCGTGAGGAATGCCCGGACGTCGCGGTCACCCTCTCGCACCGACTCGGCCGCATCGGCCTGCTCGAGCGCGAGAACGCGGCCCTGCTCAACGCCTGCCTCATCGAGCTGGCCCGGAAGACGACGCGCGCCTTCACCGAAGCCCTGCGCGCCAGCGGTATCGCGGCGCCGCTCTACCTCACCCAGAACGACGGCACCGTCATGCTGGCGGAGGTGGCGGAGGAGTACCCGGTCTACAGCTTCGCGTCGGGGCCGACCAACTCCATGCGGGGCGCCGCCTTCCTGTCGAAGCGCGACGAGGCCCTCGTGATCGACGTGGGCGGCACCACCACCGACATCGGCAGCCTGCGCCACGGCTTCCCGCGCGAGGCCAACAACGTGGTGGAGATCGGCGGGGTCCGCACGCTCTTCCGCATGCCCGACCTGCTCTCGCTGGGCCTGGGCGGGGGAACCCTCGTCACATCAGAGCCGGCGCTCACCATCGGGCCGGCCAGCGTGGGCTATCGCCTCACCGAGCAGGCGCTCGTCTTCGGCGGCGACGTCCTCACCGTGACCGACGTCGCGGTCGCCGCCGGGCTCATCGATCTCGGCGACCGCAAGCGCGTGGCCTCGCTGCCCGCCGCGCTGGTGGCGGAGGCCCTCGCCCGCATCCGCGCCATGATCGAGGAGGGCGTGGACCGCATGAAGACCGACGCGGGCGATGCGCCGCTGATCGCGGTGGGCGGCGGCTCGTTCCTGGTGCCGCCGCGCCTGGCCGGCGTCTCCGAGGTCCTCAACGTGCCGCACCAGGCGGTGGCCAACGCGGTGGGCGCCGCGATCGCCCAGGTGAGCGGCGAGGTGGACCAGATCTTCCAGGACCTCACCCGGGACGAGGCGATCACCCGGGCGCGCCGGGCGGCCGAGGACAAGGCGGTGGCGGCCGGCGCCGACCGAGCCACCCTCAATGTTGTGGAGGTGGAGGACCTGCCGCTGGCCTATCTGCCCGGCAACTCGCTGCGCACCCGGGTGCGGGTGGTCGGGGAGATCGCGCGGTAAGGGCCAGTTGGCCCGGGCCGGAAGTTCAGGTACAGTATGGGCGTAGCGCGACAGTCTCGCGGAGGCCCATATGAGCGACGATCTGATGACCAAGGTGCAGGACCTGATCGAGAACATGATCAACCCGGCCGTCGCCGGCCACGGCGGGTTCGTCCAGCTCGTGGACGTCAAGGACAACAAGGTCTACTTGCAGATGGGCGGGGGCTGCCAGGGCTGCGGGGCCGCGGACGTCACGCTGAAGCAGGGCATCGAGCGGCTGATCAAGGAAGAGCTCCCCGAGATCGAGGAAGTGCTGGACACCACCGACCACGCCTCGGGCGACAACCCGTACTACCAGCCGTCGAAGTAGGCCGGGCCTAGCCCCTCACCCTGCCCTCTCCCCCAAGGGGAGAGGGTTTTTGTTTGCCTTCCCCTCCGGGGGGAGGGGTTTTGTTTCTAGGCTCCCTCTCCCCGCTGGGGAGAGGGCCGGGGTGAGGGGCCCGCCCGCAGCGCCCGCCGCAGCCAGTCCCAGGCGCGGATCGCCATGAGCAGGATGAACGCCGCCGCGTAGTAGTAGGGGTCCGGGTTCGCCTTCTTCGCCAGCCACAGGTAGTGCAGCACCGCGCAGACGCCGATCACGTAGACCAGCCGGTGCAGCCACTGCCACCGCGCGCCGCCCAGCCGCCGGATCGCGCCGGCAGTGGAGGTGGCGGCCAGGGGGATCATCAGCACGAGGGCGGCCATCCCGACCGTGATGTACGGCCGCTTGACGATGTCGGCGCCCATCTGGCCCCAGGCGAAGAAGTGGTCGAGCACGAGCCAGACCGAGAAGTGCAGCAGGACGTAGAAGAA
>DASQAL010000127.1:0-2807 GCA_035635775.1 Candidatus Acidiferrum sp. | reverse complement strand
GTCGTCGGCGAAGGTGTCGAGGCAGACGTACGGCGCGCCCAGCTTCTCCAGCTCCGCGAAATCGCGCCGCACCTGGTCCATGGTCCCCTCGCCGGCCAGCCGCGTCTCCTCGGGCATCGGGGAATCGGTCAGGCGCAGGCGGATGCGCGGGCAGAGCGCGGGAACCGGGCGGCCCTCCTTCTCGGCGATGGCCCGGAGCTTCGGCATGCCCTCGTCGCGCAGGAACGCGATGCGGCTGCGGATCGGGTGCCAGGCGTCGCCGTGGCGCACGGTGCGCCGCAGCGCGGCCTCGCTCGAGCCGCCCACCCAGATCGGGGGGTGCGGGTGCTGCAGCGGACGCGGCGCGGTGTAGATGTCCTTGAACGACACGAAGCGGCCCTGGTAGCTCGCCACGTCCTGCGTCCATGCCGCCTTGAGCGCCCCGAGGTAGTCGTCGGTCATCGCTCCGCGCTTCTCGAAGGGCAGGCCCAGCACCTCGAACTCCTGGCGAGCCCAGCCCACCCCGATGCCGAAGATGAGCCGGCCCCCGCTGATACGGTCCAGGGTGGCGGCCATGCGGGCGGTCTCGAGCGGATGCCGGTACGGCAGCACGATCACGGTGAAGCCCAGCTCCACCCGCCGCGTCAGCCCGGCGAGCCAGCCGAGGGTGGTGAACGGATCGTAGAACGGCGCCGGGTAGCGGCCCTGCACGTCGGGCGTGATCGTCACGTGGTCGCCCAGCATCATGAAGTGGTAGCCCACGCTCTCCGCGAACGCGGCCCAGCGGGCGAGCGCGTCCTCGCTCGCGCCCGGGCCGAAGGTGATGAGGTTGACGCCGACCTTCATCGGGCCGGAGGTGTTTCCATGCGCCGGGTTGCCGCGGAGGTGCTCGGGCCGAGGAACTCGATCATGTTGCCGTCCGGGTCCTTGACGAAGAGCTGGCGCAGGCCGGTGGGGCCCGAGATGACGTCGCGGCAGACCAGCCCCAGCTCCTCGAAGCGCCGCGCGGTCCCGTCCACGTCCTCCGTCCAGAGCGCGAAGTGCGGGTACCGCGCCACGATCTTCTCCCGCTCCGCGGCGGGGCGCACGAGCTGATCGTTCAGGATGATGTGGAGCTGCAGGTCGCCGCCCAGGTTGTACCAGATCCCGGGGAAGTCGAAGGCGGGGCGCGGGATCTCCTCGAATCCCAGCACACCGGTGAAGAAGTCGCGCGCCTTGGTGACGTCGGTGACGGTGAGGCTCACGTGGCTCAGGATCTTGAACAGGCTCATGTCGGATCTCCTCCGTCGTAGAGCTCGCGGCGGGCGATGCCGCGCTGGAAGGCCAGGTAGCCCTGGCGGGTCATGGGCGGCCGCGGGCCCGCCAGCACCTCGCGCGCCCCCGCGGCGCCGTCGGCGAGGAGATCCACCGCCATCGCGGCGAGGGCCTTGGCCGGCTGCACGTAGCCGAGCTCCGGATCCACGATCGCGAAGTCGGCGGAGTGGCCCGGGCCCCGGGCGCCCCCCATATAAGGATGCAACACCGGCATCACCTGGCTCAGGTCGCCCATGTCCGTCGAGCCGGAGCGATGCGGGATGTCGCGGTAGTGCTCCGCCCCCACCAGGCCGCGCGCGGTGCCCTCGAAGAGCCGCGCCATCGCGCGGTCGCAGAGGAGCGGCATCGGCCCCGGCAGCGTGTCGATCTCGACCCGCGCGCCCAACGCGAGGGCGCCCGCGCGGAGCGCCCGATCGACTTTACGGCTCGCGTCGGCCACGCCCTCGGCGGTCTTGCCGCGCACGTACATCTCGAGCCGCGCCTCGCCGGGGATCACGTTCACCTGTGAGCCGCCGTGGGTGAGGATCGGATGCACGCGGATCGAGTCCTCGTCGCGGAACGTCTCGCGGACCGCGTTGATCCCATCCAGCGCGAGCTGCGCCGCGTACAGCGCGTTCACGCCCAGGTGGGGCGCGCCGCCCGCGTGCGCGGCGCGTCCGATGAAGCGCGCGGTCTTGCCGACGCGGCCGTTATTGGAGGCGGGCACGCCCGCCTTGCCGTCCTCCGCGCGCCAGTTGGTGTGGATCATCATCGCCAGATCCACGTCGTCGAAGTGGCCGAGCCGCATCAGCTCCTGCTTGCCGCACGGGAACTCGAGGCGGCCGGCCCGGATCTGCGCCTGGCGCCACTCGATGTCGCCGCCTTCCTCGGCGGGCACCGCGAAGAAGACCACGCGGCCGGCGAGGTGATCGAAGGCGCCCGCGTCCATGAGGCCCATCGCGGCGCCGAGCATCCCGGCTACCTGCGCGTTGTGTCCGCAGGCGTGGGCCGCGCCGGTCTGGGGATCGGCCTCCGGATGGCCGGTGACCCGCAGGCCGTCGAGCTCGCCGATGAGCGCGAAGGTCGGCCCGTCGCCCGCGCGGCCGCGCGCCTCGCCGCGCACGCCCGTCATCGCGAGGCCGGCCTTCGGCGACATGCCGAGACGGCCGAGGGTGGCCGCGACCAGCGCCGCCGTCTTCACTTCCTTGAAGCCCATCTCGGGTTGCTTCCGGATGCGCTCGCCGAGGCCGACGATCTCCTCGGCGCGCCGATCGATCGCCGCGAATACTTTGCGCTTCAGCTCATCCCGGGTCATGGCAGAGGGATGCTAGCCGATTCCGGGAGCCGGGGCCAGTGAGAGAAAATCAGGCGCCGCGCGTGGATCTGCCCACGCGGTGAGCGCTCCGGGCCGCGCGCTTCCGCGCGCCGGCACCGCGCCGAGGGCGCTAAGTCGCCACCACGCAACGCGGATCAGGTGCGAGGCGCCGCGCGCGAGGCCCCCGGCACGATCGCTGCAATTTCCCCGGTCGGAAGCG
>DASQAL010000126.1:0-13703 GCA_035635775.1 Candidatus Acidiferrum sp. | reverse complement strand
CGATCGCCGGGACCCGATCGTGCTGCTCGACGTGCGCGAGGATTGGGAGACCGCGCTCTGCCGCCTGGAGAACGCGACCCATATTCCGATCGAGGAGATCGAGTTCCGAACCACCGAGCTCGATCCTGCCGACGAGATCGTCGTGTACTGCCACCACGGCGTCCGCAGCGCCGCGGTCGCGAACTTTCTCCGCCAGCAGGGCTTCAAGGCGGTGAACCTGGCCGGCGGCCTCGACTTCTGGGCCCGTTCGATCGACCCGAAGATGAAGCGGTACTGAAGGGCGAGGCGCAGCCGAAGGCGAGCCGGCAGTGGCCGGGCGAGGTGAGCCAAAGGCGAGCCGAGCGAATACAAGAGAGAAGCAAGGGAGATATGCAGCTAAAGCCAGATTTTGTACGTCTTGACCGCGAGAACGCCATCGCCTGGGTCACCCTCGACCGGCCCCCGCTGAACCTGATCGTGCCCGAGATGGTCGAGGGGATCCGCGCCACCTTCGACGCGCTCCGGCGCGATCCGACGGTCCGCGCCGCGGTGATCACCGGCGCGGGGCGGGCCACGACCGGCGGCATGCAGCTCCAGGTCCTGCGCGACTTCACCCCGGCCACCGCCAAGGCGTTCATCGCGAGCCTGCACGAGGCGATCGACCTGGTGCACGACGCGCCCTTTCCCACCGTGTGCATGGTCAACGGCGCGTGCCTGGGGGCGGGCTTCGAGCTGGCGATGGCCTGCGACCTGCGCACCGCGGCCGCCGGGGCCCTCCTGGGCCTGCCCGAGATCCGCGTCGGTATCCCTTCCGTGATCGAGGCGGCTCTCTTGCCCGGCATGGTCGGGCCGGGGCGGGCGGCCGAGATCCTGCTGACCGGCGAGCCGGTCACCGCGGAGCAGGCGCTCGAGTGGGGGCTCGTGAACCGGGTCGCGCCGCCGGCCGGGCTGCGCGCGGTGACCGCCGAGCTGGTCGGGCGCATCGTCGAGTGCGCGCCGACCGCGGTGCGTCTGCAGAAGGAGCTGATCGTGCGCTGGCGCAACACCGATCCGCGGACCGCGGTGGAGTACGGGGTCAATGCGTTCGGGCAGTCCTTCGCCACCGGCGAGCCCCGCGAGGCCATGGAGGCCTATCTCGGCAAGCGCAAGCCCCGCTTCGCTTCGTGATCCGCCTCGTCACGTTCGACTTCTGGGACACCCTCGTCACCGATTCCGCCGACAACCTCCGCGCCCAGCACGCCCTGCGGGTGGCGGCGATCCGGCGCGCGCTGGGCGACGCGGGGGCCCCGGTGAGCGAGGTCGAGGCGGAGGACATTCACGAGCGCTCGGGCGTCGTGCTGGCCGAGCGCTTCTGGAGCCTCAACCGTGACCCGAGCCACGAGGAGCAGCTCCGGATCGTTCTGGACACCGGGCGCCCCGGCATCGCCGCGCGCCTCGGCCCCGCCGCGTTCGTGGCGGCGCTCGACGGCTACATCAGCCCGGTGCTGGCCCATCCGCCGGACCTCTCTCCGGGCGCGGATCGCGCGGTGCGGGAGCTGGCCGCGCGCGGCGTGCGCCTCGGCATCGTCTCCAACACCGGGCGCACCCCGGGGGTGATCCTGCGCCGCGTCCTCGAGCGATACGGGCTGCTCGGCTACTTCGGCGCAATCTCCTACTCCGACGAGGTCGGCTTCCGCAAGCCCGAGCCCGAGATCTTCCGCGTCACGCTGGCCCGCTCCGGGGTGGCGCCGGAGGAAGCGGTGCACATCGGCGATAACCCGGACGCGGACGTGGTCGGGGCGCAGGGGGCCGGCATGCGCGCCGCGCACTACACCGCGGGTTTCCGCCGGCCGGCGGCTCAGGCCGACCTGCTGATTCCCGACCTCGGCATGCTCGCCGACGAGGTTTTTCGGATTGCGCCCGAGAAGGCCGGCGGGTAATATGCCTGCCGCCATGGACGTGGACGCGCTGCGAGCAAAGATCCGCGACATCAAGGATTTCCCGACCGAAGGCATCCTCTTCAAGGACATCACCACGCTGCTCAAGGACGGCCCCGCCTGGGCCTCCGTCATCGACCACCTGGCCGCCCGTTATGACACCGCGCGGGTGGATCTCGTGGTGGGGGTGGAGTCGCGGGGCTTCATCTTCGGCGGTGCGCTCGCGCATCAGCTCAAGGCGGGCTTCGTGCCGGTGCGCAAGCGGGGCAAGCTGCCGGCGCCCACGATCGAGGAGGAGTACGAGCTCGAGTACGGCCGCGATGTCCTGGCCATCCACGAGGACGCGGTGGGCAAGGGCCAGCGTGTCCTCGTGGTGGACGACCTCCTCGCCACCGGCGGGACCATGGCCGCGACGCTGCGGCTCGTCGGGCGGCTTGGGGCCACCGTCGTGGGGGCCGCGTTCCTGATCGAGCTGGCGTTTCTCAAGGGGCGTGAGCGGCTCGCCGGCCACCGGATCGACTCCCTGATCGTGTACGAGTAGGCGGCCGGAAGTGGTTGTATGATGGGGACCTGGAGGCGATCCATGAGCGAGCGCATGTGGCCGGGAGCGGTGGTGATCGTGGTCGCGGCATTGGCGGTGCCCGCGGGGCTGGGGGCGGCCGAGCCCGAGCAGAAGGCGGTGGTGCCCCTCATCCTGAACCTGATGAACCGGCCCGTGGAGTCTCGCGAGCGGGCCTACACCGAGGACATCAAGCGTGACGCGCTGGCGCCCCGGCCGTCGGCCATCGACGAGTGGGAGCCGCAGCCGGACGGCTCCATGCGCAACAAGAAGACCGGGATCAGCGTGAAGGTCATGAACCCGTGTCCGGCCGGCGACATCGACCACGAGTTCGCGCTGGCCGCGTACAACCGGTCGCGACCCCGCCGCTGATCGTCGAGCAGGTCCCTACCATTCGAGGCTGACGCCGCCCGGGCGCCCGGGGACGGCTGTGACCGGGAGATAATCAGGCATGGCCATACGGACCGTCGGAGTGCTGGGCTGTGGTCTCATGGGGTCGGGAATCGTCCACGTGGCCGCGCAGGCCGGCTTTCCGACGGTGGTGGCGGAGGCGAGCCAGGAACTGCTCGACCGCGGGCTCGGCGGGCTCCGCAAGAGCCTCGACGCGCTGGTGGCCAAGGCGCGGATCGACGAGAAGGCCCGCGATGAGATCATGGGCCGGATCAAGGGCGCGGTCGGCCTCGAGGCCTTCCGCGACTGCGACCTTGTGATCGAGGCCATCACCGAGAACCAGCCGCTCAAGAACGAGACCTTCGGCAAGCTCGACCGGATCTGCCCGCCGCACGCCCTGCTCGCCTCGAACACCTCGTCGTGCAACGTCACCGCGATGGCCGCGGCCACCAAGCGGCCCGGCCAGGTGCTGGGTCTCCACTTCTTCAACCCGGTGCCGCTCATGAAGCTGGTGGAGGTGGTCCAGACCATCCTCACCGACGAGAAGAGCGTGCTCGCGGCTTACGAGTGGGTGCAGGCGGTGGGCAAGGTGCCGGTGCGCGCCAAGGACTCGACGGCCTTCATCGTGAACCGCCTGCTCGTGCCGTACCTGCTCGACGCCATCCGGGTCTACGAGGGCGGGCTGGCCTCGCTGGAAGACATCGACCAGGCCATGAAGCTCGGCTGCGGCTACCCGATGGGCCCGTTCACCCTGCTCGACCTGGTGGGTCTCGACACCACCATGTACGTGGCCGAGGTCATGTTCGACGAGTACCGGGAACCCCGCTACGCCCCCCCGCCGTTGCTCAAACGCATGGTGATGGCGGGACAGTTGGGCCGGAAGAGCGGCAAGGGCTTCTACCGCTACTCGAAATGAACAATCTGTACTACCTGACGGACGACCAGCGGGCCATCCGCGACCTCGCCCGGGAGATCGCGCGCGAGCGGATCGCCCCGCTCGCGGCGCACGTGGACGAGACCGGCGAATACCCCCACGAGCAGCTCAAGCTGCTGGGCCAGCAGGGGCTGATGGGGCTCCACATCCCGGAGGCCTACGGGGGCGCCGCGGCGGGCTCGCTCGCCTTCTGCCTGGCCGCCGAGGAGGTGGCCTGGGCCTGCGCCTCCACCTCGACCATCTTCCTGGTCCAGAACCTGGGCGGCTACCCGATCATCTTCGCGGGCAGCGAGGAGCAGAAGCGGCGCTACCTGCCGAAGCTGGCCTCCGGCGAGATGACCGCGGCCTTCTCGCTCTCCGAGGCCGGCTCGGGCTCCGACGCGGCGGCGATGACCTGCCGGGCCGTGCGCCGAGGCGACCGCTACGTGCTGAACGGCTCCAAGATGTGGGTGACCAACGGCTCGCACGCGGGCGTCATCACCGTGTTCGTCACCACCGACCCCGGCAAGCGGGCCAAGGGGGTGACCGCGCTCCTGGTCGAGCCGGGCATGAAGGGCTTCACGGTGGGCAAGGCGGAGCGCAAGCTCGGCATCCACGGCTCGCCCACGGTGGCGCTCCACTTCAGCGATTGCGAGGTCCCGGTGGAGAACCGGCTCGGCGAGGAAGGGGAGGGCTTCAAGGCCGCGATGCAGACCCTCGAGCAGTCGCGCCCCACCATCGGCGCGCAGGCGGTCGGCATCGCCCAGGCCGCGCTCGACGCCTCGGTGGCCTACGCCAAGGAGCGGCGCGCCTTCGATCAGCCCATCGCCGCCTTCCAGGGCATCCAGTTCATGCTGGCCGACATGGCGATCGCGGTGCACGCTTCGCGACTCGTCGTCCACCACGCCGCCTCGCTGATCGACCGCGGGATCAGCGGCACCTCGCTCGAGGCCTCGGCGGCCAAGTGCCTGGCCTCGGACACCGCCATGAAGGCGGCCACCGACGCGGTGCAGATCTTCGGGGGCTACGGCTACACGCGGGAGTTCCCGGTGGAGCGCTTCATGCGCGACGCCAAGATCACCCAGATCTACGAGGGAACGAATCAGATTCAACGCGTGGTCATCGCCCAGCAGCTCCTGGGCAAGTCCTGACACGCTAATCCAACGGGGGATCTCGATGAGCGACCGACGCCAGCCACGTGTGCATCGCCGCACCTTTCTGAAGGCCGCCGGGACCGCCGCGGGCGCCGCCGCGCTCGGCTTTCCCGCGGTGCTGCGCGCCCAGGCCCCGACGCTCAAGGTGGGCGCTGTTCACCCGATCACGGGCCCACTGGCCGAGCCCGGGCAGGCCTGCCGCCTCGGGGCGCAGATGGCCGCCGACGCCATCAACGCGGCGGGCGGCATCAAGTCGCTCAACGGCATGAAGCTCGAGCTGCTGTTGGGTGACACCCAGACGAAGCCCGACATCGGGCGGACCGAAGCCGAGCGGGTGATCAACCAGGGCGCCCAGGTGCTGATGGGCTCCTTCGACTCCGGCTCCACCGCGGCGATGGTGCCGGTGGTCCAGCAGCGTCGGATCCCCTTCCTGGTGGACATCGCCGCCGCCGACCCGATCACCGCCAACGTCGCCCGAGCGGTCAAGGACGGGCAGCAGAAGACGCAATACGTGTACCGCAACTTCCCGACCGGCACATCGTTCGGCCGGAGAGCCGTCCAGTACTTCGGCGAGGTCTTCAAGGAAGCCAACGTCTCGCCGAAGCGCGTCGTCCTCATGTACTGCAACGACCTCTTCGGCCAGAACAACGCCAAGGGCTTCCAGGCCGCGCACGCGGCGGCCAAGCCCTCGTGGGAGATCGTGGACGTGATCCCGTGGCCGGAGCCGCCCCAGGACCTCTCCACCGAGGTGTCCCGCGCCAAGTCGGCCAAGCCCGACATCATCGCGCCGATCACGCGACCGGCCAGCGCGCAGCTCCTCTTGCCGGAGATCCGGAAGCAGCGCCTGGACATCCTGGGCATCGTCGGGCCGGGCAGCCCGGGGCTCTACGAGGCGGGGCAGCTCGCCGCCCTCAAGGAGGACCTCGAGTACGTGATGAGCAGCCTGCCGTGGGCGAACTTCAAGAATCCGCGCACCCAGGCGGTCGCCGCCGAGTACCTGAAGCGGTCGAACGGCAAGACGTTCGACACCAACTCGGGCTACTCCTACGACGGGATGATGCTGATCGCGGACGTGCTGGAGCGCGCCAAGTCCACCGATCCCGACGCGATCGTGGAGGCCCTCCGGAAGTCGAACTGGTCGGGCGGGCTCATGCAGTACGCGGGGCCGGTGGTGTTCAACGAGCTCGGCGACAATCCGAACGCGGTCACCACCATGATCCAGATCCTCGGCGGCAAGCCGGTCGCGGTCTGGCCCAAGGAGGCCGCGGTTCAGAAGTTCGTCTTCCCGCGTCCCAAGGCGTAGCGGGCCCTGGACCCGGCGCTCGTCGCCCAGGGGCTGCTGAGCGGCCTGCTGTTCGGAGGCGTCTACAGCCTCATGGCCGTGGGGCTCACCCTGATCTTCGGGGTGATGCGGGTCGTGAACTTCGCCCACGGCGACATGATGGTCTGGGGCATGTACCTGGCCTGGATCCTCTCCACCCGGGCGGGGATCGATCCCTACGTGGGGTTCATCGCCTGCGCGGCCGCCCTCTTCGTGATGGGCTGGGTCACCCAGCGCCTGCTCGTGGACCGGATCGTCGACGCCCCCCACGAGATGCAGATCCTCCTCATGCTGGGCGTCGCCCTCGTGCTCGAGAACGTGGCCCTGGTGGCCTTTGGCCCCGACCCCCAGCGGGTGCGCTCGCCGCTGCGGGCGGCCACCTTCTGGCTCGGCCCGGTGTTCGTGGACGTGACGCGGCTCGTGACCTTCGCGCTGGCCCTCGCCCTCACCCTGGCGCTCTACCTCTTCCTCACGCGCACCGATCTGGGCCGCACCATGCGCGCGGCCGCCGACAATGCCTACGGGGCGCTCGTGATCGGCACCGACGTGCGGCGCGTCTACGCCGCCGCCTTCGGCATCGGCGCCGCCTGCGTGGGGGCGGCGGGGGCGCTCGTCTCGCCGATCCTGCCCTTCCAGCCCGCGGGCGGGCTCTCGCTGTCGGTGGCCTCGTTCAACATCGTGATCATCGGCGGCATGGGCAGCCTGCCCGGCGCGTTCCTGGGCGGACTGCTCGTCTCGGTGGCCGAATCGCTCGGCGCGGTGTTCCTGAGCCCATCCGTGAAGGAGCTGGTGAGCTTCTCGCTCCTCATCGTGATCCTGCTGTTCCGCCCGGCCGGCCTCTTCGGGAAGACCGCCGCGTGAAGTGGCTCGCCGCCGCCGCCCTCGTCGTCCTCCTGCTGCTGCCCGCGGTGCTCAACTCCTACGTGGTCACCGTGTTCATCTTCATCTTCTTCTACGCGTTCCTGGGGCAGGCCTGGAACATCGTGGGCGGCTACGCGGGACAGCTCTCGGCCGGCCACGCCGCCTTCGTGGGGATCGGCGCCTACACCTCCGCGGTCCTCTCGGTGCAGGCCGGGCTCACCCCGTGGATCGGCATGCTCGTGGGCGGCCTGCTCTCGGCCGTCCTCGGCACGGTGGTCGGTTATCTGGGCTTCCGCTTCGGCCTGCGCGGGTTCTACTTCGTGCTGCTCACGGTGGCCTTCGCGGAAGTCTGCCGCATCGTGGCGCTGAACACGGACGCGGTGGGCGGGGCCCTCGGCTACTACATCACCTTCACCGGCAACCCGTGGCAGTTCCAGTTCCAGGACAACCGGGTCTACTACTACGTCGCGCTCGGGCTCATGCTGATCGCGACCGGGATCGTGGCCGCCATCGAGCGCCGCCGCTTCGGCGCCTACCTGATCGCGATCCGGGAGGACGAGAGCGCCTGCGAGGCCCTCGGGGTGAATACCTTCCGCTACAAGATGCTGGCGATGATCGTCTCGTCCTTCCTCACCGGGGTGGGCGGGACGTTCTACGCCTTCTACCTCTTCTCGCTCCAGCCCGGCGCGGTCTTCGGCATCCCGCTCTCCGTGGAGATCATCATCCGGCCCATCGTGGGCGGCGCGGGGACGGTGATGGGTCCGATCCTCGGCTCCTTCATCCTGAGCCCGCTCGCCGAGGTCTCGCGGATCTACTTCGGGCAGGGGGGCTGGGCGGGCGCGCACCTGATCGCCTACGGCCTCCTGCTCATCGCGGTGGTGCTCTTCCTGCCGCAGGGCGCCTATCCCGCCCTGCGCCGCCTCTGGGGAAGAATGGCCCCCCGAAGCCACGCATGACCGCCCGCGCACCGCTGCTCGAGGTCTCGGGAATCTCCAAGCGCTTCGGCGGGCTGGTGGCGGTCCGCGACCTCTCGCTCGAGATGGCGCGGGGCGAGGTGCTCGGGCTCATCGGCCCCAACGGCGCCGGCAAGACCACCGCGTTCAACCTGCTCTCGGGCTTTCTCACGCCCGACCGGGGCGAGGTCCGCTTCGACGGCCACCCGCTCGCGGGGCTCAAGCCGCACACGATCTGCGGCCTCGGCCTGGCCCGCACCTTCCAGATCGTCCGCCCGTTCCCCCACCTCTCCGTGCTCGACAACGTGCGGGTGGGCGCCCTGGGGCGACGGCCCCAGATGGCGGAGGCCCGAGAGAAGGCGCGCGCGGTGATCGACCGGGTGGGACTGGGCGCCAAGACCGATCACGCGGCGGCCGGGCTCACCCTGGCCGACCGCAAGCGACTCGAGCTCGCGCGCGCGCTGGCCACCGAGCCCACCTTGCTCCTGCTCGACGAGGTGATGGCCGGGCTCAACCCCACCGAGACGGCGGCCATCGTGGGCCTCATCCAGCGCATCAACGAGGACGGCGTATCCATCCTGTTGATCGAGCACAATATGCGGGCGGTGATGACGCTCTCCCACCGCATCGCGGTGCTGAACTTCGGCGAGAAGATCGTGGAGGGCCCTCCCGCCGCGGTGGCCAACCACCCGCGCGTGATCGAGGCCTATCTCGGCGAGGAGTATGTCCACGCTCCTGCGTGTTGACGGCATCGAGGTCGGCTACGGCGCCCTGACCGCGGTCGGCGACGTCTCGCTCGAGGTGCGGGAGGGCGAGGCGGTGGCGCTGATCGGCGCCAACGGCGCGGGCAAGACCACCACGCTGCGCGCGGTCTCGGGCCTGCTGCCGCTCCGCCGCGGGCGCATCGAGTTCGAGGGCCAGCGGCTCGACGGGCTCACGTCCGCCCAGATCGTGGCCCGCGGCATCGCGCACGTGCCGGAAGGCCGCCAGCTCTTCCCGACGATGACGGTCCTGGAGAACCTGGAGCTGGGTGCCCGCACCCGGGCGGCCCGGGCGCGGCGGGCCGAGAGCCTCGCGGGGGTCTTCGACCTGTTCCCGCGACTGCGGGAGCGGCGCGAGCAGTCGGCGGGGACGCTCTCGGGCGGCGAGCAGCAGATGTGCGCCATCGGGCGCGGGCTCATGGCCTGCCCCCGGCTGCTCATGCTGGACGAGCCGAGCCTTGGGCTGGCTCCGGTCATGGTGAAGGCGATCTTCAACGATCTGGGTCGTATCAATGCGCAAGGGCTCACCATATTGCTCGTGGAGCAGAACGTTCTTCGATCCCTTCAACTGGCCCACCGGGGCTATGTCCTGGAGAACGGCCGCGTGATCCGGTCGGGGGCCGGGCCGGAGCTGCTCGCCAGCGGCCATATCAAGCGGGCCTACCTGGGCCTCTGAGCCGGGGTCTCCCCGCGAAAAACCCGTATAATTCGCCCCCCTGGGGGCCGAGAATAGGTTCGTGCGGCGGCTCATCCGAGGCTTTATCGTCCCGTTCCTCCTGCTGGCGATCCCGCTGGGCATTCTGGCCGGGCTCGGGTTCATCGCGGCCCACCGCCAGCTCGAGCGCACCCGCGACGCCGCGGTCGCGCGGACCGTGGACGCGGTGACCGCCCTGGTGGCCGACTACCAGGAATCGTTGCGGCGCGAGACGATCCTCCTTGCCCGGGACCCCGCGGTGGTCGAGGGAACGGCGAAGGGAGACTGGGCGATCCTGGCCCGCGGCGCCTCCCCCCGCGTGCTGGCCGTCACGCGTGACGGGCTCGCCGATTTCATCACGATCCGTGACTCGCGCGGCACACCCCTGGTGCAGGTGCCGGCGAGCCCGCCGCCGAGCCTCCCCGGGGCGCCCGCCATCACCGAGCCGGTCCTGACCCTGCGGCTGGCGGGTGGCCAGCCGTACTTCCTCGTCACCGCGCCGGTGCAGAGCCCGGCGGGGCGCGAACCGCCCGGCGGCCCGGGCATGGTGGTGGCCGGCCGGCGTCTCGAGGGGCTGAGCCCCGTGCTGGACCGGCTCCCCGCGCGCCCGGCCGTGGTCTTCGTCGCGGGGGACCGCGTGCTCGCCGCCAGCCGGAGCGACCTGCCCGCCAGTGGCTGGTCCCGGGCGGCCACGGTCGGCGCCACCCAGGTGGGCGACGAGCCCTTCGCGGTCCGCCGGCTCGCGGAGCCCGTCGCCACGTCGCCCGACGGCGGCCTCTGGGTCGTGCTGTCGGTGCGGGAGTTCGCGCGGGCCGAGCACCGGCTGCTGCTGGAGTTCCTCGCCCTGCTGGGGGCCGGCGCGGTGGTGGTCGCAGGCGTGGTGCTGGCCTTCCTGCCGGCGGGCGGGCGGCCGCGGCCGACGGTGGGCTCGGGGCCGCGCCCGGACAGCCCCCGCGTGGTGCTCGAGCGGCGCAACCGCGAGCTGGAAGCGCTGAACGCGGTGTTCTCGACGATGAGCCGTAGCGGCGACCTGGCCACCACCGCCAGCGAGATGCTCGAGGTCGTGCGCGGCCTCGCGCGGATGGATGTCGGCGCGATCTACCGTCTGGACCACGACGGCAACCAGCTCGTCCTGGAGGGCCAGAGCGGCCTCGATCCCCGCCACCTCGACCGCGCCCGCACGCGCCCGCTGGACGGCTCCCACGTGGGCGTCGCCGCGCGCACCGGGCAGATCCTGGTCACTCATCTGGATGTCTCGCCGCCCACCGACGAGGGAATCCGGGAGATCGCGCTCGAGCGGGCCCACCGCACCCAGCTCGCGGTGCCGATCCCGGTCGAGAACCGGACCTGGGGCGTGATGGCGCTCGTCTCCCAGGAGCAGCGTGAGTTCTCGCCCGAGGAGATGGCGATCCTCTCGGGCGCGGCCCAGCAGGTGGGCTTGGCGGTCGAGCGGGCCCAGCTCCGCGACACGGCGGCGGCGCGCCTCAACCGGCTCGAAGCGCAGCGCGTGATCGAGCGGCACATCTCCGAGCATCTCGACACCGAGGAGCTGCTGGTCGTCATCGCGCGCTCGACCCGGCGGCTGATCGGGGGCACGTTCGCCGCGCTGTACCTGCTGGAGGGCGACACCCTGCGCCCTCGGGCCTGGTCGGATGTCCCGGACTGGATCCGGGATCTCCGATTCAAGGCCGGCACCGGGGTGGCCGGGGCCGCGCTGGCCACCGGCCGGGGCGTGCTCGTCAACGACTACCCCAGCTCGCCCCACGCGATGGCCGAGTTCGTGCCGTTTACGAACCGGCTGCTGGCCGCGCCCCTCATGGCGGGCGATCGGCCCCTGGGCGTGATGACCGCGGGGCGAGGGCCCGGCGCGGCGCCGTTCACCGAGGAAGACCTCTCCACCCTGACCGACTTCGCCACGCAGGCCGCGGTGGCGCTCGAGCACGCGCGTCTCTTCGACGAGACCACCCGCAACGCGGCCCAGTACCAGGCGCTGCTCGAGGTGAGCGGCACCGTCAGCTCGACCCTCGACGTCGACCGCGTCCTGGACCTGGTGGTGGACCGGTGCCGGGCGCTGCTGGGGGTGGCCGCGGTCGGCGTCATGCGGGTCGACCGGGAAACCGGCGTGGTGGCCTACGAGCGCGGCCGCGGACTGTCGAGCGAGTTCATCGCCTCTCTGCGCATGCGTCTGGGTGAGGGCACGACCGGCCGCGCGATCGAGCGGCGGGTGCCGGTGTGGAGCGAGGACGTGCTGAACGACCCGGCCCTGGCGATCAACCCGGAGGCGCGTGCGTTGATCGAGCGTGAGGGGTACCGCGCGGTCCTGTCCGTCCCCTTGCTCACCAAGGGCGATGCGCATGGCGCGGTCGCCGCCTACTGGTGGGAGCCCCACACGCCCTCGGCGGAAGAGATCTCGATCATGACCGCGCTCGCGGGGCAGGCGGCCACCGCACTCGACAACGCGCGGCTCTTCGCCCAGGAGCGTGACCGCAAGGCGTCCCTGTCCTCGCTGCTCGAGATCAACAAGAAGATCGGGGCGCTCGCCGCGCCGGAGAACCTGCTGACCTCCATCGCCGAGGAGGCGGCGCGGCTGCTCGAGGTCGACAACGCGGGCTTCCGGCTGCTCGACGGGGACGACCTGGTGGTGGCGGGCCTCGCCGGCACCGCTGCCCAGACCATGATCCGGCCACGGATCAAGGTGGGCGAGAGCCTCACCGGCCGCGTGCTCGCCACCGGCCAGGCGCTCATGTGCGAGCTCGAGGCGAGCGGTCTCCTGGCCGACCATCTGGCCGCGGACCACCGGCTCGGTTACACGCACTATCTCGGGGTGCCGCTCCTGGTCGGTGAGCGGGCCATCGGCGTGCTGACCTTCCGCGGGCGCCGGCCCTTCACCGCGCGCGAGCAGGAGCTGGGGGAGACCTTCGCGGGCCAGGCCGCCATCGCCATCGACCATTCGCGTCTCTACCGCGAGGCGTCGGAGCAGGCGGAGCGGATGCGCGTGATGGCCGAGCTGGGGCGCGTGCTCGTGTCCACGCTCGACGAGGCCCGGGTGCTCGAGATCGTCGCCACCCAGGCGCACGAGTCGCTCGGGATGCTCGACATCGCGATCTGGCTGCAGGAGGCGGACGGCGGCCCCATGCACCTGGCGGCCGGGCAGGGGCCGTTCTCCGGCCCGCTCACCGAGCGCGCCAAGCCGCTCAACGCCGACGAGGGCGTGGTCGGACGGGCCCTGACCGAGCGCGCTCCGGTCTGGACGGCCGACGTGCTGAACGATCCACGCATCGCGCTCCGCCCGGAGTCGCGGCGCTGGATCGAGGAGATCGGCGGCCGGTCCATCCTCGCGGTGCCGCTCGTCCGGGAGCACCTGGTGGGGGCGCTCGTGGTGTATCGCCCCGTGGGCCAGTCGTTCAGCAGCCGTGAGGTCGAGTACCTCTCCGCCTTCGCGAACCAGATCGCGGTCGCGCTCGAGAATGCCCGGCTCTACCGGGCCCTCGACGTCCGCGCGGCGCGCCTCCGCAGCCTGGCCCGCCTGGCGCACATCGTATCCTCCTCGCTCGACATGGACGAGGTGCTCCGGGCCATCGCGGAGGCGGCCGGCGAGCTGGTCGCGGTGCCGCTGGCGAGCTTCTGGGTGGCGAACGAAGCCGCCCGCACCCTCGAGTTCCGGACCTCTTCCGACGCGATGGCCGACGACTACCCCTCCAAGACCGTCTCCTACGGCGAGGGCGGCGTGGGCTGGGTGGCGATCCATCGCCAGACGATCGAGATCACCGACATCGCCGAGGACTCCCGGTTCAAGTTCAAGGAGTGGGCGGCGTCCCACGGGCTGCGCAGCGCGCTCGCGGTGCCCATCGTGTTGCAGGACACGCTGCTGGGAGTGCTCTCCCTCAACGGGCGCGGGCCGATCCGGCTCGGCCCCGACGATCAGCAGCTCCTCGAGAGCTTCGTGGCGCAGGCGGGCGTGGCCATCCGCAATGCGGGCCTCTACGGCGAGACCCGCGGCCGGCTCGAGGAGAGCCGGGCCCTTCTGGAGGTGGCCGAGATCCTCAACTCCACGCTGGATTCGAAGCGGCTGCTGCGCGAGGTCACCATGAAGATCGCCCAGGTGTGCCGGGTGGATCGGTGCTCCATCCAGCGCTGGGTCGACGACCGCGTGGTGCCGCTCATGTCCCAGTTCGCCGACGGTCACCAGGATCCCGACGCCT
>DASQAL010000125.1:0-5702 GCA_035635775.1 Candidatus Acidiferrum sp. | reverse complement strand
GTCTTGAACTCGCCGCGGATGACGTGGGGGCCGTAGCCCATCTCGGTGATGCGGCGGCACACGTCGTTGACGTCGGCGTCGCTGACGCCGGACTTGAGCACGATGATCATGTGAATCCTCCCCCTGTGTTGGCTGCGCTTTACTTCTTTAAACTCTTCATATGCGGGGGCCCAGACATGGCCCCCGCACTCCCCCAGTTGGCGGACACTCGTTCTGGTTAGAAACAGAAACGCCGCGGGCCGGTGGCCCGCGGCGTCGATCTTTTTCCTGGCGCCACGGGCCGGTTCGTCCGCCCGTGGCTCCCTTACGCTCAGCTCATGGGAGCCAGGAGGCGGACGGGGGAAAGTAAAAATACGACCGCCACGCGCAGTGGCGGTGCGTCGTCATCCCGGTTCCCGTCGTGCTCACTGGCTCGAATTCCTCCAAAGTGGGCCGAGTTTACGAGTCCGGCTTCTCCCTGTCAAGCTTCCCGTTGGCCCCCTCACCGCGGGCCCCGCTGCGACCGTGAAACCAGGCCATGATCCGGTGGCGGTAGTAATAGAGCGGCAGGGCCAGCGCCACCGCCACCGCGGTGACCAGGATGGCCTGCAGGTAGTCCCCGGCCGCGGTGTGGGCGCCCTGCGCCGAGAGCACCCACGTGCCGGGGATGCGCCCGAGCCCCGAGACGAGGGCGAACACCCAGAGCGGCATCGGGCTGATCCCGAAGAGATAGCACACGATGTCCTTCGGCAATCCCGGGATCAGGTAGACGATGAAGCAGAGGACGGCGCCCTCGGCCTCGACGATGAAGCCGAGCCGGTTCCAGGTCTCCGCGCTCACCAGGTTCTTCACGTAATGGGCGCCGAGCCAGCGCCCGATGGCGAAGGCCACGATGGAGCCCAGGGTGAGGCCGATGGTGGAGTAGAGCAGCCCCAGCCACTGCCCGAAGAGATAGCCGCCCAGGATGCCGGTCGCCTCACCCGGGATCGGCGACAAGACGACCTGCAGCGCCTGGAGCGCGATGAAGATGACCGGAGCGAGAACGCCCCACTCCCGCAGGGTCTTCTTGAGGAAGTGCTTGTCCCGGTAGAGCCGGTCGAGGAACTGATAGGCCGGGGCGTTCGTCCACCATAGCCACACGCAGTAGGCCACGAAGAGCGCGCACAGGCCGACTCCGATCACCCACCACGTACGCGCGCTCAGCCGTCCCATCGCTCGCCGCCCAGTGGTATCTCCTCGTCCAGTGGCATCTCCGTTGATACCCCCGCCCGCACGCCCTCGGCCCCTCGGTCAGGTGGCCGCGGGCACGCCGGACGACCCGGGCCGCCCGAACCGGCCGTAGCGCGGCCACCAGCGCGGGAGGAACGGCTGCATCGCCGCGAGCTGGGTGAGCATCGCGAACCAGCGCGTGGGCGTGTGAGCGGCCACCCACTGAGCGAGCTGGAGCACGCGATAGGGACGGCGGTAGCGCGCGACGAGCCGCTGGTAGGCCTCGAGGCCGGCTTCGAGCGACACGGCCCCGTCGAGAACGCGCTGGACGATGCGGCCGCACTCGCCGCCGAAGTAGAGCGCGGGCCGGATGCCTTCCGCGGTGAGCGGCAGGCACTGCCCGGCGGCGTCGCCGACCGCGAACACGCGCCCCACCGTGGAGCGGAGCGGGCGGTTCGGGAAGTAGGTGCCGTGGTAGGAGCCGGCCGCCATGCCGTGATCCCGCAGCAGCCGGTCCAGCGCGGGCTTGAGCTTGGACCGGCCGGCATAGGATCCGAGGCCGACCAGGCTGCCGTGGCCAACTGGAAAGATCCAGCCCAGCCCCTGCGGGATCAGGCGGCGATCCAGCAGGAAGGTCAGGCCCTCGTCCTGGAGCGCGGTATGGGTCTCGAGTCCGAAGGAGTGATGCCGCCGGGCGGGCTCAGCGCCGGCCCCGCCGACCAGCGCGCGCCGCCAGCCCGAGCAGTCCACGATCACGGGCGCGGTGAACCGTCCCGCCCCGGTGACGACCGCCCCGTCCTGGATGCCGCTCACCGAGGTGCGCAGGAAGCGCACCCGGCACTGGGCCAGCAGGCCCTCGCAGAAGGCCCGGTAGTCGAACGTGCAGAACGGGACCGCGGAGAGATCGTAGCGAACCGTGCGGGTGGGCGTGCGGATCACGAGCCGGTCGTGGACCTGTAGCACGCTGTCGGACACCCCGAGGGCCTCAGGGACCCAGAGCGGGGTGCCGCACGCGGAGGTCTGCACGCTGCCGACCTCGTTGCGATCGAGGAGCAGCACCTCTCCCTGGAGCTCGCGGGCGACGGCGAGGCCGCCGAAGCTGGCCCCGACCACGATGGCATCGTAATCCCGGGCGGGCATTCTCGCTCACAGCATACCCTGAAAGCCCGCCGAAAACGGCGCTCACGCCTCCGGAGCGGCCGCCGCCGGCGCTAGGTTGCCTGGAGGAAGGCCCGGAGGGCGGTCTTCACCCTGGGGTTCTGCCCGAGCAGCACGGTGTAGTGATTGGTCCCGGGCACCACCACCAGCTTCGAGCGGGGAATCGCGTGCGCCAGCGCCTCCGCCTCCTCCTGGGTCATCAGACAGTCGGTGAGGGTGAGCAGCCCGTCGGGCGCGCGGAAGATCAGGGTGGGCGCCTTCACCTGATGGTGGTAGACCCAGAGCCGCTCCCGCTCGAGGTTGCCGATCTCCTCCTCGATCGCGTGGCGCGCCGCCTTGGAGCGGACGGTGCCCGCGGGCAGCTCCTCGACGTCGTAGCGGAAGTAGCGCTCGAGGTAGTCGTTCCAGCGGCCCTCGAACATCGGCAGCATGCGCACGAAGCCCAGGAACATGTCGAGCGACGGGAACTCGACGCCCAGCCGGTTGATGGCCGGCCGCAGCGAGTCGAGCACCTCCGCCCGCACGTCGATGCCGCCGTCCACCAGGACGAGCTTGGCGACCCGCTCCGGGTGCGTCGCCGCGAAGCGGACCGCGATGTGGGCGCCCAGGGAGTGGCCGACCAGCACCGCCTTCTTGAGCCCGAAGTGATCGAGGAGCCCGAGCAGGTCCTCGTCGTGGTGCGCGAGGCTATAGCCCTTCTCGGGCTTGTCGCTCTCTCCCCGCCCGCGGAGGTCGTAGGCGATCAGGCGGTGGGTGGGCGAGAGCACGTCGGCCACGCTCGCCCAGCAGGTGTGGTTGGCGGTCAACCCGTGGACGCAGACGACGCCCGGCCCCTTGGCGGGCCCGGGCCACTCCGCGACCGCGAGCGAGAGGTCGTTGACCGCGACGCGCGAAACGCTCGTCATCGCGTCGCTACGCTAGCAAGGGGTCGCATGGGAATCAAGCCATGCGGCCTACTCGCCCAGGTACCAGCGCCGCCGAGCCTGGGGCCCGTAGCTGAGGCCGAAACGCCGCATCGCCACGCCCGCTACCAGATCCACCGCTTCCTCGGGAGAGTCCGTCACCTGCAGCCGCTGCTCGTCGCCCGGATCGATGGTGCCCTCCACCAGCAGCCGGTTGCGCACGAAGTCGGTGAGCGGGCGCCAGTACTCGCGCCCCATGAGGACGAGGGGGAACTCCTGGACCTTGCCGGTCTGCACGAGCGTGGCGATCTCGAACATCTCGTCGAGCGTCCCGAAGCCGCCGGGCAGCGCGATGAAGGCGTAGGAGTACTTCACCAGCATGACCTTGCGGACGTAGAAGTGGCGGAAGGTGACGAAGTGGTCGACGTAGGGATTCGCCCGCTGCTCGTGCGGCAGCTCGATGTTGCAGCCGATCGAGCGCCCGCCCACCTCCTTGGCCCCGCGATTGGCCGCTTCCATGATGCCGGGCCCGCCGCCGGTCATGACCGCGAATCCCCGCCGCGCCAGCCGGGCGCCTACCTCGCGGCCCAGCTCGTAGTAGGGATGATCGGCCTTGAAGCGGGCGGAGCCGAACACGGTGACGCAGGGACCGACGAAGTGCAGCGCGCGGAAGCCCCGCAGGAACTCGACGAAGATCCGGACGGCGCGCGCCAGCTCGAAGGCGCGGGGCTGGGGGCCCTGCAGGAAGCGGATCTCTTCCGGGGCGGCGGTTCCCTTGCCCCACTGCGATCGGTCCGAGGCCGGCGGGGCCCCCGAGGCCGGTTGCTCCGGGCTCAGGCGCGCTACTCGGGGCCGCGGGCCGACTGGACGGCGACGACGGAGACGCTGTCGGGGGCGGCGTCGTCCCGCGGCCGATGGCTGCACGTGTAGCCGAGCGTCAGCGAAAACTGCCCGGTGCGCGCCTCGTCGGCCCCGTGGGCTCCGGATGCCCGGGCCGCGGCCTCGGATTCGGCGAGGGCGTTGAGCTGGGCGAGGAGCGGGCCGGGATCCATGCCGTTCTGGCGCGCGAAGTCGCCGACGCTCAAGCCGGGAAACCGCGCGTAGAGCTCGTGCCGCTGATCCACGTAGAGGCGGCGGCCCTGCGTGAACACCGGCGCGGTGTCGGGATGCTTCGCCAGCACGTCGTTGATCTTCGAGTCGGCCGTGATCGGCGCGCGGTCCACCGCGGTCACCGTCCTCGCACGGTCAGCACCGGGCACGACACGCTGGCGACCAGCCGCGTCGCCACGCTGCCCAGGAAGAACTTGGCGAGCCCGGTGCGCCCGTGGGTGCCGATCACGAGCAGGTCGGCCTTCTTGGCGCGCGCCGCCCGCGCGACGCGCTCGTGCGGCACGCCCTCCAGCAGGAGCCCGGTGGCGCGCGCGCCCGCCTTCCGCGCCTGGGCCACGATCGCGTCGAGGCGCTTCTGCGCCTGGGCGCGCGCCGAAGCCTCGAGCTCCTCGTAGAGCCGGGGCGACACGTATCCGTCGCCGGGCAGCGCCAGGGAGGGCGGCGTCATGACGTGGACGATGATGAGCTGGGCCCGATCGGCCTTGGCCATCGCGATCGCGCGCTTCAGGGCGGCGGTGGAGGCCCGCGAGAAATCCGTGGCGTGCATGATCCGTCGCAAGCGTGGCATGCCCGTATCTTACAATGCGCCATGCTCACCGTCGAGACGCTGCGCCGAATCCTCGGCCTGGTCCCGCACCCGGTGGAAGGCGGCTACTTCGCCGAGACCTACCGGAGCGCCGACCACATCCCCGCGAGCGGCCTACCGTCCCGCTACGGCGCCGCCCGCGCCGCCAGCACCGCGATCTACTACCTCCTGACCCCCGACACGTTCTCAGCCATGCACCGCCTCACCTCCGACGAGATCTTCCACTTCTACCTGGGCGCACCGGTCGAAATGCTCCAGCTCCATCCCGACGGCTCCCACCGCGTGGTGTTGATCGGCCCCGACCTCGAAGCCGGCCAGCGCCCCCAGGTCATCGTCGCCCGCCACATCTGGCAAGGCGCCCGCCTAATCCCGGGCGGCCGCCACGCCCTCCTCGGCACCACGGTCGCCCCCGGCTTCGACTACACCGACTACGAAACCGCCCAGCGCCCCCACCTCCTAACCACCCACCCCCAGGCCCAAAACCTGATCACCGCCCTGACCAGATAGCAAGATTCAGAAGCAGGCGGGGTTCAGAAGCAGGAGCCTCAAAACACAACGCAATTAAGATTAAGAAGGAGACTCTACCCGGTCGTAGACCGAACCACCGGGCGATCCCGCGGGGCGGGCGGGGGCCGGCCGGGCGCGGGGGGCGGGGGTGGGTCGGGTGCCCCGTTCCCCGCCAAGGGAAGCCCGTGGCGCCCGCCTCCCAGATTGGGAACTCCTCCCGCGAGGAAACGAAAACGCCGGTCGTGGGCAGA
>DASQAL010000124.1:0-17299 GCA_035635775.1 Candidatus Acidiferrum sp. | reverse complement strand
GAGCTGCCGCTTCCCGGGGTGCACCGTCCGGTTCGGACAGGGGCATCACGTGCGCCACTGGGCGCAGGGCGGCCCGACCACGCTGTCGAACCTCGCGTTACTCTGTCGCCGCCATCACCGCGCGGTGCACGAGGAGGGCTATCAGCTCGAACGAATGCCCGACGGGGCGCTGCAGTTCCGCCGGCCGAACGGCTGGCTGCTGCCCGAGGTGCCGCCGCCGGCGGCGGTGCCGGCCGATCCGGTGGGGACGCTGCGGGCGCAGCACGCTGCACAGGGGCTCCGGGTCCATGCGCGGACGACATGCCCTGGGTGGCTGGGAGAGCGCCTGGACGTGGGCTGGGCGATCGACGTGCTGCATCCGCGGGCGACGCGAGCCGTCCGCTGACGTTGGGCTACTGAGCGCTCATGTCAGGACGGGACTACAGACAGGAATTGATGACGACGAAGAGTTCTTCTCTGACGTGCAGGAGAGGCTCGATTGGACAGCACCTTCGCCGACCGAAGATGAGAAAGAACACGGTTGGCTAACGCACGAAGAGTATGTCGACTGGGTCAGGCTCCACCGGATCGGGTTTGCGGGCTGACGCTGCGGACACCGAAGCCTAACGTTCCACCCTTCCCGTCCCGTTGTGCGTATATCTCCATGAGGGCATGAGATGGACGCGGAGCGGGGGCTGATGGAGCGGGTGGCCAGGGGCGACCAGGGCGCGTTCGGCGACCTGGCCCAGCGCTATAGCGGCAAGCTGCTGGCGGTGGCCGGCCGGCTGCTCGGGTCGCGGGCCGACGCCGAGGACGCGGTGCAGCGCGCGTTCCTCCAGTGCTACGCGGGGGCCGGCGGCTACAACCCGCAGTGGGCCGTCTCCACCTGGCTGTACCGCATCCTCACCAATGTGTGCGTGGACGAGCTGCGCCGCCGGGCCACCCGCACGGCCTACGACGAGCGCTCGACCGCCGGGCCGCTCTCGTCGAGCAACCACCGGCCGCCCGACGCCTATCTCGACCTGCACCGGGCGCTCGAGCGGGTGCCGCGCGAGGCGCGGGTGCTCCTGGCCCTGCGCTACGTGGACGGGCTCTCCTACGGGGAGCTGGCGCGGATCCGGGGCATCACGATCAATACCGTGAAGAGCCAGCTCGCGCGGGGCAAGGCCCTGCTGCGGGACGAGCTCGGCAAGCGAGGAGCAGGCCATGAATGACGGCAAGACGCAGGCGCAGGACCAGCTCGATCGGCTGCTGGCGGACTACTTCCGGCCGGAGACGGCCCCCGTCAGCCTGGGGCGCAAGATCGCCGCGGCGGCCCGGGAGTCCGAGACCGATCTGACGCGGCTCGAGGGGAAGCTGGCCATCGAGGCGACCCCGCGCGGGATCTCGCTCGTCCGCACCGGCCGGGCCGGGAAGCCGGCCACCGCGGCCGCGCGGCGGCTGACCGAGCAGGCGCGGGAGGAGATCCACGAGTACCTGCGGGGCCAGCGCGCCTTCTTCCGGGTGCCGGTGGATCTCGCCGCGGTGCCGGACTTCCAGCGTAAGGTCCTCGAGGCCGCCCGGCTCATCCCGTTCGGCGAGGCGCGCCCGTACGCGTGGATCGCGACGCGTATCGGGAATCCCCGCGCGGTGCGCGCGGTAGGGACCGCGCTCGGTCGCAACCCGGTGCCGCTCATCCTGCCCTGCCATCGCGTGTGGCGGAGCGACGGCGGCCTTGGCGGCTACATCTTCGGCGCGGCGGTGAAGGACGGGCTGGCCGCGCTCGAGCGCACCACGCCGGTGCTGGAGGGCTGCACGAGCACGCGCATCGTGTGCCGCGTGGGCTGCATCCACGGCCGGCACATGCGCCCGGACAATCGGGTGGTGTTCGCCTCGGTGGACGACGCGCGCTCGGTGGGGTACCGGCCGTGCAAAGTATGCCGGCCCGCGGCCTGAAGCCCGCCGTCTCAATCGCGGCGCGGCTCGAGCGGGTGGACTGGGCGGAGGTGGCCCGCGCTCTCGACGAGCGGGGCTGGGCCACCACGCCGCCGCTCCTCACCGCCGCGGAGTGCGCGGAGCTGATCCGCCTCTACCCCGAGGAGCGCCGCTTCCGCAGCCGCGTGGACATGGCGCGCTTCCGGTTCGGAGAAGGGGAGTACAAGTACTTCGCGAACCCGCTGCCACCTGTCGTCCTCGGGCTGCGCCGCCACGCCTATCCGCTCCTCGCGCCGATCGCGAGCGCCTGGGAGAAGACGCTTGGCAGCGAGCGGCGCTACCCGCCCGAGCTCGACGGCTTCCTCGCGGTCTGCGCCGAACACGGCCAGACCAAGCCCACCCCGCTGCTGCTGCGCTACGAGGCGGGCGGCTACAACTGCCTCCACCAGGATCTCTACGGCGACGTGGCCTTCCCGCTGCAGATGACCTGCCTGTTGAGCCGCCCCGCCCAGGATTTCACCGGCGGCGAGTTCCTGCTGGTCGAGCAGCGGCCGCGGGCGCAATCGACCGGCTCGGTGGTCCCCCTCGAGCGCGGCCAGATCGTGATCTTCGCCACCCGCCACCGCCCAGCCCGCGGCACTCGCGGCGCCTACCGCGTGACTCTCCGCCACGGAGTCAGCCGCGTGATCTCCGGCGAGCGCTACACGCTAGGCGTCATCTTCCACGACGCAAAGTAGGCCCCTCACCCTGCCCTCTCCCCTCTGGGGAGAGGGTGCATCGCAGGGATCCTCTCCCGACAGGGAGAGGGTGGATCGCACATACCCTCGCCCCCGGAAGGGGGAGAGGGCAGGGTGAGGGGGCGCTCAGATCTGCGGGCGGACGTCAGCGGCGAACGCCTCGTAGATGCTGATCATGTCGTCAAGGTCGCGGTAGCGCATCTCCAGCAGCATCGAGTCCACGCCGAGGTCGCGGAAGGCGATCAGGTCCGCGATCACCTGGTCGCGCGAGCCTTGCAAAGGCTTGCGGTCTGCGCCGAGCGGGGCGTCGCGCAGCGACAGGCCCGCGCGCACGCTGATCGTGACCTGGTCGAACGGGCGTTTCTGGCGCGCGCATTCTTCCCGAAGCCGGGCGATGTCCGCCTTCAGGGCCTCGGGCGTGATGAAGGCGGCGTGCCAGCCGTCGCCGAGCTCGACGACGCGGCGGAGGGCGCGCGGGGTGTGCCCGCCGATCAGGATCGGGATGTCGCCGCGGGTGGGCTTGGGGAAGACGCCGATCTCGTCGAAGGAGAAGAACTCCCCGTGGTGGGCGGCGCGGGCGTCGCGCCAGCAGGCGCGCATCACCGTGAGTGCCTCGTCGCTCCAGGCGCCGCGCCGGTCGTAGTTGCCGCCCAGCAGCTCGATCTCCTCGCGCATCCAGCCAACGCCCACCCCGAGGACCAGGCGGCCCTCCGAGAGATGGTCGATCGTGGCGGCCATCTTGGCGGCCAGGACCGGGTTCCGGTGCGGCAGCACCAGGATGCTGGTGCCGAGTTGTACGCGCTCGGCGACGCCCGCCACCAGGGCCAGCGTCGTGAGCGGCTCGAGGAACGGTACCTCGGGGGCGAGCGGGAACTTGCCGGTGGGGCTGTACGGATAGCGCGACGCGATCCGGTGCGGGATCACGACGTGATCGCTGGCCCACACGGAATCGTAGCCGAGGGCCTCCATGCGCCGCGCGAAGGTGAGCACGCTGTGGCGCGTGCCGATGGGGCCGAACATGGGCAGGTGGCAGCCGATCTTCATCGGGCGCCGGAGGAGTAGACGATGCGGTCGCGCAGCTCGTCGCGCGCGATCATTTCCCCGAGACGCGAGCGCTGGATCTTGCCCGACGAGGTCTTGGGGATGGTGCTGGGCAGGACCAGGAGCACCCGGGCGGGGCGATGGCCCCGGCCCTCGCGGACGCGCTGGACGATCTCGCGGACCAGGCGAGAGTGCGCGTCCGCGTCGGCGGCCTGCTCGCGGACCTCGGCCACCACGTGCAGCCGCTGGGTGCCGGTGCGGGCGCTCTCCACGCCGACGGCCGCCGAGTAGCGCACGCCCGGCACGTGGTCCACGATCTCCTCGATGTCGGCGGGGATCACGTTCTCACCGCCCAGGATGATCACGTCCTTGAGCCGCCCGCTGACGTAGAGGAAGCCCTCCGCGTCGACGAAGCCGAGGTCGCCGGTGCGCAGCCAGCCGTCGGGCGAGAGGATGTTCCGGGTGGCCTCGGGATTGTTGTAGTAGCCCTGCATCACCCCGGGGCTCGCCACGCAGATCTCGCCCTCGACGCCCGCCTTGACCTCCTCCTCGCCGTCCATGATGCGCAGGCGCACGCCGCGGCAGGGCTGGCCCACCGAGAGGAACCGGCCCGAGCTGTCCAGGCGGAGCGGCGTCCGCCGCGGCCAGATCGCCACCGCCAGGGTGGCCTCGGCCAGGCCGTAGCAGGGCGTGATGAGGTTCTGCGTGCCGAACTTCCGCTCGAAGGCCTCGATGGTGCTGAGGCGGACCGGCTCGGCGCCGGAGAGCGCCTGCTTGAGCGAGGAGAGATCGAGACCGGTGGTGTCGTGGATATTGCGCACGCAGTTGCGATAGCCGAAGTCGGGCGAGACCGTGAAGGTGGCGCCGACCCGGCTGACCAGCTCGAGCCACACGCGCGGGTTCTTGAGATCGGGTGGCAGGAGGTGGAGCGGTGCCCCGCTCCAGGGTGGGGTGAACGCGCAGCCGATCAGCCCCATGTCGTGGTAGAGCGGCAGCCACGAGACGACCACGTCGTCGCGGGTGAGCTGCGCGGCTTCCGCCATGAACTCGACGGTGCGCACCACGTTGGCGTGGCTCAGCACGACCCCGCGCGGCTGGCCGGTGCTGCCCGAGGTGTACTGGATGAAGGCCACGTCGTCGGCGGACGCGGTCGGGAAGGGTGGCGCGGGATCGTCCACCTCGAGATCGCTCGGCTCCAGCACGTGCCGGATATTGGGCGCGGCCGCCTGGGATTCCTCCACGCCCGTGCGGAACCAGCCGATGGTGGCCACCGCCTTCGCTTCCGAGTCGCGGAAGACGTTGGCGGTCGCCTCCACCCCGAGGGTGGGGTAGATCGGCACCGGCACCGCGCCCAGACGGAGGGCCCCGAAGAAGGTGTAGAAGAACTCGGCGCAGGTGGGGTAGATGAGGCAGACTTTGTCGCCGCGGTCGATGCCGGCGCGCCGCAGCCCGGCCGCGTAGCGCGCGCTCTCCCGCCAGAGACGCCCGTACGGCACCGCCTCGTCGAAGAGGTGGAAGTACGGGGTGTCAGGATCCTGGGCGGCCCTGCCCCCCATCAGCTCGGTCAGGGTGGCCGGGATGGGTGCTCCTGGCTTCACGGGCGTGATTCTAGCGAAAGCGCCCGGATCGGGGAAGTATTTCGCTAGCGGTCGAGGGCGATGAGGTCGAAGGTCTCGGCGCAGGCGTAGCCCTTGGGCTTGCCGAGCTCGGCGCCGCGCTCGCGGACCCGCCGCTCCACCGCCGCGAAGTCCTTGAACTGGCTCGCGTGGCAGGCCAGCGCCTTGATCTTGAGATCGATCGTGTCGGAGATGTCCACGACCAGCTCGGGGTTCTCCCACCACATCAGGTAGACCTCGCGGACCTTGTGCGGCTCGAGGCCCTGCGCGAGCAGCTCCGGGAACGCCATGTGATCGCGGGCGAGCGGGTAGACGCAGTCGAGCGCGATGCCCGCCACCGTGCGGTGATCCCGGTGCGAGGCGCCCAGGTTCTTGGTGCGGTGCGGGTTCTGGATGATGAGGCGATCCGGGCGGTGGCGCCGGATCGCGGCGGTGACCGCCCGGCGCGACTCGCGCGTGTCCTCGACCTCGCAATCGGGAAAGCCCAGGAAGTCCACCGTCTCCACCCCGAGCACCCGCGCCGCGTTGCGCTGCTCCTCCTCGCGGATCCGGACCAGGCGCTCGGGCGTCATGCTCCGGTCGCCCGAGCCCTTGTTGCCGTTGGTGACGATGCAGTAGGAGACGTGCAGGCCGTCGCGCACGAGCTTGGCGACGGTGCCCCCGGCGCCGAACTCGGAGTCGTCGGGGTGGGCGGTGACCACCAGCACGCGCTGAATCGGGGCTTTCTGCGACGCATCGGGCATGGAGAAGACTCCTTTCGTGCTCGCTATCTTACCATCCCGCTATAATGCGGCCGGTGACCACGCGGACCACCGGTGTCCTCCTGCTCGGGTTTCTCCTCGCGGGCTTCCTCCTCCTCGGCGCGCTGCCCAACCAGGTGGCGGGCATCCGCGTGGCCGGGCTCTCGCTGCTCTGGTGGTACGGTGGGGTGCTCGCGCCGGTGATGGCCGTGCTCGTCGCGATCCGCTGGCTCGCCGAGCCGCTGCCCGCCCCGTCGTCGCGCGAATGACCTCGGTCGCGCGCATCCTGGCCGTGTGGCTCACGCCGGCGATGATGCTGGCGGTGCCGGCGGCCCTCGCCGCGCGCGGGCCCGACGGCCTCTGGCTCGGCCTCGTGGTGACCCTGGCGCCCCTCATCGTGCTGGGGTGGGGCCCCGGCCGCCCGGCGCCGGGCGACGACCCCAGGCCTGGCGAGACGCTCTTCCCCGTCGTCACGCTGCTCGTCACGGTCGGCGTGCTGCTCTGGGCGAACATCGCCCTGGCGGGCGACGTGGCGGCCTGGCTCGGCGCGCGCCGCTGGCAGGGCATCGTGATCGCCGCGGCGGCCGGCTGGCTGCTGACGGCCTGGCGGCCGCTACGCCGGACGGCGCCGCTGCTGCTCGCGCTCGCGTTCGTAGCCGCGGTGGTGGTGCTGCTGCAGCTCGCCTGGGCGCTCGCGCT
Organism: Candidatus Acidiferrum sp.; assembly: GCA_035635775.1. Classification (GTDB taxonomy): domain Bacteria; phylum Methylomirabilota; class Methylomirabilia; order Rokubacteriales; family CSP1-6; genus CAMLFJ01. The sequence goes on along the minus strand of DASQAL010000124.1, from coordinate 10,573 downwards.
CGGGCCCATCGCGGCGTGGGATCGCGTGGCCACCCAGCCCGCCTTCCGGTTCCCGCCCTCGAGCCCCTGGGTGATCAGCGGACGCGACCTCGGCGTGGTCCGCGGCGGCGCGCGGCTCGTCTTCGACGAGGTGCATCGCCTCACCGCGCCCGCCGGGGGCGTGCTGCGCGCGCGCACCCTGGACGGCGTCCGGCTCGCCGAGATCGAATGGACGCTGGCGCCCGGGCAGACCGTGACGCTGCGCGCGGGTGACGAGATCGCGCGCGGCTCGACGCTGCGGCTGCGGTTCGAGGCCGACAAGCGGGTCCCCGGGGCCCCGGCGTCGGGCATGGTCTGGGCCGACGGCCGGCCCCGCCGCTGGCTCGAGCGCGTCGGCCTGGCCGTCACGCTGCTGGCCGGCGCGGCCGCGCTGCTGCGGGCGGGCCTCACAGTGCGCCTCTCGGGCGACGGCGTGGGCTTCGCGGCGGGCGGGCTGCTGCTCGCCTTCGTGTGGGCGCAGGCCTGGGCGGTCTACGCGATGATCCAGGCGCCCGATCTCTTCCTCGGCGGGATCACGCTCGAGCGGCTGCTCGAGCTGCCCGCGCACGCGCTCTTCGCCGAGCCCTGGCGCCGGACGCTCCAGGCGCTGCTGCTCGCCGCCGGCCTCGCCGCGTTCCTCGCCTCGAGCCTCGCGCTGCGCGAGCGGCTGGGCGCGCTCGACTCCACCGGGGGCGGGGAGATCGGTCACGATCCGGGTCTCTGGGCCGGCCTCTTCGGCGGGGCCGCGCTCGCGAGCCTGTGGCCCGTCGATCCCTGGGCGCTGAGCCTGCTCGCCCTGGGCGGCGCCGGCTGCGCGCTCGGACCGGCCGCCCTCTGGCCGCCCCGCCAGGGCCGGACCGCCGCCACCGCCGGGGTGGTCGGGCTGATCGTGTTCGGCGGGCTGGCCGCGGCCCAGCTTCGCGGCTCGGGCGGCGGGCTGCTGGGCGCCGCCATCGCCTATCCAGCCCTGGTGGCCGCGCCCGTCGGGGCCTTCGTGCTCTGGCTCGGCCGGCGCGTGCGGCCGTGACCGCGACCTCGCTGATCACGCCGACGAGCGCGGTCTGCCTCGCCATCTCGGGCGGCGTCCACGTCGTGGTCTACCTGCTCAATGCCACGCTGCCGCTGCACATGGTCGGCCTCGGGGGGAGCAAGACGCAGGTCGGCCTGCTCTTCGCGGTGTCCACGACCGTGTCGATGGTCCTCCGCCCGCTGGTCGGCGGGTGGGTGGATCGCTTCGGCGCTCGGCGCGTGATGCTCCCCGGGGTAGGGGTCCTGCTCGTGACCCTCCTGCTGCTCCCGTTAGCCGTGGCTCCCGCCGCGTATATTGCCCTGATGGCGGGCCTCGGCTGTGGCAATGGGGTGCTCGCCACCGCGGCAGGGGTGCTCGTGGCCCAGGCGAGCCCGGCGGCCCGGCGGGGAGAGGCGCTCAGCGTCTACTTCCTGGCCACCGCGCTCTCCTTCGCCGCCGGTCCCCCGCTCGGGCTGGCGCTCTACGGGCGGGGCGGCATCCGCCCCTGCTTCGTGGCCGCGCTGGGCCTCGGGGCGCTGATCGCGCTGCTCATCCTGACTCTCAGGTCACCGGCCCTCGAGCCCGCGCCACAGCAGGGGTTTCGCTGGTTCAGCCGGCGCGCGCTGCCGGCGGCCGCCACCGTGGTCTGCGTGAACGTCGGCTATAGCTCCATCTACGCCTTCCTGCCTCTCTACGCGCTGGCCTCGGGGCTCGAGGGCAGCCTGGGCTGGTTCTACGTGCTCTTCGCCATCTGCATCATCACCGGCCGGCTCACCCTCCGGGGCCTGTCCGACCGGATCGGGAGGGCCCAGGTGATCGTGCCGGCGGTGGCGCTCACCACGCTGAGCTACCTCCTCCTCGCCCTGCCGCCACGGGTGCCGACGCTGGCGGCGGCCGCGATCATGCTCGGGGCCGGCGTGGCGATGTTCTATCCGACCCTCCTGGCGCTCCTGGTGGACCGGACGCCGGAGGCCGAGCGGGGCTCCGCCATGGGCACACTGTCCGGCTCCTTCGACCTCGGCAGCGTGCTCGGCTCGCTCCTGGTCGGGTTCACGGTGGAGCGGGTCTCCTTCGCGGCGGGATTTCACGCCGCCGCGGCCGGCGCCCTGGCCGGCCTCACGCTGTTCGTGCTGGCGGAGCGGCGCGCGGTTTTACGCCGATCGACGCTGGGGGTATGATGGAGCGTCCATGGCCAACGACCGGATCGTCGTCCGCGGAGCCCGCGAGCACAATCTCAAGGCCATCGATCTCGAGCTCCCCCGCGACCAGCTCGTGGTGATCACCGGGCTGTCCGGATCGGGCAAGTCCTCGCTCGCCTTCGACACCATCTATGCTGAAGGGCAGCGCCGTTATGTCGAGTCGCTCTCCGCCTACGCCCGCCAGTTCCTCGAGCAGATGGAGAAGCCGGACGTGGACTCGATCGAGGGGCTCTCACCCGCCATCTCGATCGAGCAGAAGACGACCTCCAAGAACCCGCGCTCGACGGTCGGCACCGTCACCGAGATCTACGACTACCTGCGGGTGCTCTTCGCGCGGGTCGGGATCCCGCACTGTCCCCAGTGCGGCAACGTGATCTCGGCCCAGACCGTCCAGCAGATGGTGGACCGGGTGATGACCCTGCCGGTGGGCAGCCGCATCGTGGTGCTCTCGCCCATCGTGCGCGGCCGCAAGGGCGAGTACCGCAAGCTCTTCTACGACCTGCGCCGGCAGGGCTACGTGCGGGTCCGGGTCAACGGGCAGCTTCGTGAGCTGACCGAGGACATCGAGCTGGCCAAGACCAAGAAGCACACCATCGAGGTGGTGGTGGACCGGCTGGTGGTGAAGGACAACCTGGGTGGCCGCCTGGCCGACTCGCTCGAGACCGCGCTGCGGCTGGCCGACGGGGTGGTGCAGGTGGAGGTGCCCGACGGCCCCTCCTTCCTCTTCTCGGAGCGGCTGGCCTGCGCCGCCTGCGGCATCTCCTTCCCGGAGGTGTCGCCGCGCATGTTCTCGTTCAACAACCCGTACGGCGCCTGCCCGGACTGCGGCGGCATCGGCACCCGCTACGAGATCGATCCCGAGCGGGTGGTGCCGGATCCCGCCAAGACCCTGGCCGGCGGCGCGCTCCTGCCGTGGGCGGGGCCGTCCGCGTCCGCGATCTTCAAGCAGACGCTGCGGGTGCTCGCGAAGCGCCACGGGTTCAGCCTCGACACCCCGTGGGCCAAGCTGCCGAAGAAGACCCGGGACATCATCCTGCACGGCGAGCCGGACGACGGCTTCGAGGGGGTGGTGAAGCTGCTCGATCGCCGCTACAAGGAGACGATGTCCGAGGACACCCGCAGCGAGGTCGAGCACTTCATGACCGAGCGGGACTGCCCGACCTGTGGCGGCTCCCGGCTGCGGCCGGAGACGCTCTCGGTCAAGATCGCGGGGCGGTCCATCGCCGACGTGGTGCGGTTCCCCATCAAGGCGGCGCGCCAGTTCTTCGACACGCTGACCCTGTCCGAGCGCGAGATGGCCATCGCGCGCCGGGTGCTCAAGGAGATCCGCGAGCGGCTCGGCTTCCTCGCCCAGGTCGGGCTCGACTACCTGACCCTGGACCGGCCCGCGGCGACGCTCGCGGGCGGGGAAGGCCAGCGCATCCGCCTCGCCACCCAGATCGGCTCGAGCCTGGTCGGCGTCCTCTACATCCTGGACGAGCCCTCCATCGGCCTGCACCAGCGGGACAACGGCCGGCTCCTCGACACGCTCAAGCGCCTGCGCGACCTCGGCAACACGGTGCTGGTGGTGGAGCACGACGAGGAGACCATGCGGGCCGCCGACTACGTGGTCGATCTCGGGCCCGGCGCGGGCGAGCTGGGCGGGCACGTGGTCGCGGTGGGCACGCCCGACGAAGTGATGGCGAACCCGGACTCGCTCACCGGACGGTTCCTGGCCGGGGTGGAGCGCATCGCGGTGCCCGCCGTCCGCCGGAAGGCCAACGGCAAGTTCGTGATCATCCACAACCCCCGCGAGCACAACCTGAAGGGGATGAGCGTGAAGATCCCGCTCGGCACCTTCACCGCGATCACCGGGGTGTCGGGCTCCGGCAAGTCCACCCTGGTCAACGACATCCTCTATCGGGCGCTGGCCTCGATGCTCCACCGCGCGCAGGACCGGCCCGGCGCCCACGACCGGATCGAGGGCGCGCAGCATCTCGACAAGGTCATCGACATCGACCAGTCGCCCATCGGGCGCACGCCACGCTCCAATCCCGCGACCTACACCGGGGTGTTCACGCTGATCCGCACGCTGCTGGCGCGCACCCCGGACGCGCGGGTGCGCGGCTACCAGCCGGGCCGCTTCTCGTTCAACGTCAAGGGCGGGCGCTGCGAGGCCTGCCAGGGCGGCGGGCTCGTGAAGATCGAGATGCACTTCCTGCCCGACGTCTACGTGACCTGCGAGGTCTGCCGCGGCAAGCGCTACAATCGCGAGACGCTCGAGGTGCGCTACAAGTCCAAGAACATCGCCGACATCCTGGACATGACGGTGGCGGAGGCGCTCGGCTTCTTCGAGCCGGTGCCCTCCATCAAGCAGAAGCTCCAGACTCTACATGACGTCGGGCTCGACTACATCCGGCTGGGCCAGGCGGCCACCACCCTCTCGGGGGGCGAGGCGCAGCGGGTGAAGCTGGCCACCGAGCTGAGCCGTCGCGCCACAGGCCGCACGCTCTACATCCTGGACGAGCCCACCACCGGCCTGCACTTCGCGGACATCCGCCGCCTCTTGGAAGTTCTCAACCAGTTGGTGGATCAGGGCAATACGGTGGTGATCATCGAGCACAACATGGACGTCATCAAGACCGCGGACTGGGTCATCGACCTGGGGCCCGAGGGCGGCCACGAGGGCGGCCGGGTGATCGCCTCCGGCACGCCCGAGGACGTGGCCCGCCAGGACAAGTCCTTCACCGGCCAGTACCTGGCCCGGATGCTCGCGTGAGACGCACGAAGATCGTCTGCACGATCGGCCCCGCCAGCAGCCGGCCGGAGATGCTCGACCGGCTGGTGGCCGCGGGCATGGACGTGGCGCGGCTCAACTTCTCGCACGGCACGCACGCCGAGCACGCCGAGGTCATCCGGGCGATCCGGGCGGGGGAGGCAAGCTGGGGTCGCCCGATCACCATCCTCCAGGACCTCCAGGGGCCCAAGGTGCGCCTCGGGACCTTCGTGGGCGGGCAGGCCATGCTCACCCCGGGCGAGTCCTTCGTGCTGACCGCCCGCACCGTGAAGGGCACGGCCTCGCGGAGCTCGCTGAATCATCCCGAGTTCCTCGCCGCCCTGCGGCCGGGCGATGCCGTCTGGATGGACGACGGGATGATCCAGCTCGTGGTGGAGAAGGTGGAGGACGGCGAGGTCGAGTGCCAGGTCGTCTCGGGCGGGCCCGTCTCGGATCACAAGGGGGTGTCCTTCCCGCGGCTGCCCGTGCCGGTGTCGTGCCTGGCCGCGAAGGACCGCGAGGATCTGCGCTTCGGGATCGAGCAGGCCGTGGACTACGTGGCGATCTCCTTCGTCCGCTCCGCCGCCGACATCCAGGAAGTCCGCAAGTTCCTCCACGACCAGGGCGCCAATATGCCGATCGTGGCCAAGCTGGAGCGGGCGGAGATCGTGGCGAACCTCCAGGGGCTCCTGCCGCTCGTGGACGCGGTGATGGTGGCCCGTGGCGACCTCGGGGTGGAGGTGCCGCTCGAGGAGGTGCCGGTTATTCAAAAGGACGTGATTCGTCAGGCGAGGCTGGCCAAGGTGCCGGTGATCGTGGCTACCCAGATGCTCGAGTCCATGGTCACGCATTCGCGGCCCACCCGTGCCGAGGTGAGCGACGTGGCCACCGCCATCTTCGACGGCGCCGACGCCATCATGCTCTCCGCGGAGACGGCCACCGGCCAGTTCCCAGTCGAGACGGTGCAGATGATGGCGCGCATCGCCGAGCGCGCCGAGCGGGCCGCGCCGCTCGGCGCCGCGTCGCGGCCCAGGCCGGAGGCCTACGGCTTCCCGGAGGCGGTGGCGGAGGCGGCCTGCCAGGCGGCCCGGCTGCTCCATGCCAAGGTGATCGTGGCCTTCACCCAGTCCGGCTTCAGCGCGCGGCTCATCTCCCAGGATCGGCCCGAAGTGCCGATCATGGCGCTCACCCCGTACTCGGAGGTGCAGCGGCGGCTCGGCCTCTTCTGGGGCGTCTCCTCGCGGCTCGTGCACAAGGTGGAGACCACCGACGAGATGATCGAGGAAGTGGAGGCGACGCTGCTGGGCGACGGCACCGTGCGGAACGACGACGTGATCGTGATCATCTCGGGGGCGCCGATGTGGGTGACCGGCACCACCAACCTGCTCAAGCTTCACCGCGTGGGCGATCGCCGATAGCATCTCAACGCGTCGCGGTCGGTCGACGCGGGGCGGGGCCGGGCCGGGGAGCCCCCTCCCCGGGACACGCTGACTCGCGACCGGGTGACGCGGCACTGACGAGCCACGAGAGGGGACGTAGGCGACTTCGATAGCGCGCAGAAGACACGGTCCCGGGGAGGGGGCTCCCCGACCCGACCCCACCCCGCTACGGTCGGGCGTGACCGGCAGACGGCTGACGATTCCCACTACTGGAGAGTGACATGGGGTACGAGACGCTGCTGTATGACGTGAAGGATGGGGTCGGCAGCATTACCCTGAACCGGCCGGATGCGTACAACGCGTTGAACCTGGCGCTGGGGCGGGATCTGTTTCATGCCGCGCTGGAGGCGGACGAGGACCGGGCGGTGCGGTGCATCGTGATCACCGGGGCCGGGAAGGCGTTCTGCGCGGGCGGGGACGTGAAGGACTTCGCGGACAACCCGGAGCGCATCGGCGTCCTGATCAAGGAGCTGACCACCTACCTGCACGGGGCGGTCTCGCGACTGGCCCGGACCATGAAGCCGGTGGTGATGGCGGTGAACGGGATCGCGGCGGGCGGGGGGATGAGCTTCGCCCTCGCGGGAGATCTGGTGGTGGCCGCGGAGTCGGCGAAGTTCACCATGGCCTACTCGCGGATCGCCGCCTCGCCGGACGGCTCCTCGTCCTACTTCCTGCCGCGCCTGATCGGACTGCGCCGCGCGCTGGAGCTGCACTACACCAACCGCGTGCTCTCGGCGCGTGAGGCGATGGAGTGGGGGCTGGTCAACCGCGTGCACCCGGACGCCGAGTTCCCCGGCGCGGTCGCCGCCCTGGCCCGCGAGCTGGCCCAGGGACCGACGCAGGCCTTCGGGCGCGCGAAGCTGCTGTTCCACCAGTCCACCCAGGAGAGCCTGGAAACGCAGATGGAGCTGGAGGCGCAGGCCATCGCGGCCAGCGGCCATACCGAGGACTTCCGCAACGGGGTGGTCGCGTTCGCCCGCAAGCAGCCGGTGACGTTCACGGGCCGCTAGGATCCGTGGGCCGGCTCGATCCGGGCGAGCTGGGCCGCCGGCTGGACGACATCCTCGCGGCCGGCGAGCGCATGATCCGCGGGGTGCCGGAGGCGGACCTGGACCCGCCGCTCCGCGACCTGGCCTTCCGCCTCTTCCGGCTCGGCCTGGGCTTCGCCGACGGCATGGACCTCGGCCGCTTTCCGGAAGACTGGCGGCTCGAGCCCGCCCCCGCCGATCTCCTGGACGGCGCGTCCGTGGCCCGCTACGGCGCCCTGGTGCGCGGCCGGCTGGCGGGCTGGTTCGAGGGCGCCGGCCCGCGGGAGTTCGCGCGCGTCATCGCGGTGCACGACGGGCCGCAGGCGGGGCACGAGCTGCTCGAGCGCGTGACCGGCGCGGCCGCGGAGCACCTGCGCGCCCTCCGCGACGGCCTCGCGCGCCGCGGGCTCGCCCCGCGGGAGCCGCTGCCCTGGTAGCCGCGTGACCGCGGCCTGCCCGCGCTGCGGATTCCTCCACGAGCCGGACGCTCGCTTCTGCGGGGGCTGTGGCCAGCCGATCCTGGCATCCGGGCCCGTCCGCTTCGCCTCGCCCGAAACCTACACGCCGCCGCACCTGGCCGAGAAGATCCGCACCTCGCGCGGGACGCTCGAGGGCGAGCGCAAGCAGGTCACGGTGCTGTTCGCCGACATGAAGGGCTCGCTGGAGCTCCTGGCCGACCGCGATCCGGAAGACGCGCGGCGGATGCTCGATCCGGTGCTGGGGGTGATGATGGAGGCGGTCCATCGCTACGAGGGCACCGTGAACCAGGTGCTCGGCGACGGGGTCATGGCCATCTTCGGCGCGCCGGTGGCCCACGAGAACCACGCGGTGCGCGCCGCCTACGCCGCGCTGCGGATGCACGAGGAGGTGCACCGGCTGGCCCGCGACCTGCGCCGCGCCGAGGGGGTGGACGTGCAGATCCGCGTCGGGCTCAACTCCGGCGAGGTGGTGGTGCGCGCCATCGACAACGACCTGCACATGGACTACAACGCGGTGGGCCAGACCACCTACCTGGCGGCCGCTGTTGCCGCTACTGCCAGATCGACCGGCTCGACGAGCACGGGCCCGGCCTCCCCCAGATGCCCCTGGCTCAGATGCACGAAGCCCAGCGTCATGACCCCGCCCGCCAGGCTCCACGGATGCTCGGGGGTCTCGGCGAGGGCCACGCCCTCGCGCTCGCGCGCCAGCGCCTCCGCGAAATCGCCGGTGTCGGCCAGCGACGCGGCGAGCCAGATGCGCGAAGCCACCGAGACGAGGCCCGCCATACCCCATCGCTCGCGACTCAGCCCGCCGTCCACCGCGGCCACCGCGCGGCCGAGATGCCGCTGCGCCGCGCGATAGTCCCCGAGCACGTGGTGGGCCTGGCCGAGCCCGAAGGCGGCGACGATCTGGAGCGCGTCGTCGCGCAGGGCCCGGCCGGCCTCCTGCGCGCGCTCGGCCGCGCGGATGGCCGTGGCCTGCTCGCCCAGCGTGTAGTGCGACTGGGTGAGGTACGCGGAGACCCACCCGAGCCGGCGGCGGTCGCCGAGCGCCTCGGCCTGCCCGGCCGCGCGGGGCAGATGATCGAGGGTGCGGGTGAACTCGCCGAGCGGGGCGAGCGAGGCCCGCAGGTCGAAGACGAGATCGATGGCCGTCTCGAGGATCTCGAGCGCCTGCTCGAGGCCGACGGCCCGCGGGGGCCCGCCCTCGACCGGGGCATCGCGTTCTCCCGGGAGATGGATCTCACCGCGTGGCCGCCCATGCTGCTGTGCGCTCGCGGGGCGGCCCAGGTCCGGAGCGGGCGCGTGGGGGACGGCCTGCTCCTGCTCGAGGAAGGGGTGCACCGGGCGAGCGCGCTGCGCATCCTCAGCCGGCACGCGCTGCGCCTGGCCTGGCTCGCCGAAGGCTACTTGCTGGCCGGGCACGGGGACAGGGCCGCCGACGCGGCGGATCAGGCGCACCGGCTCGCGGCCGAGCACGCCGAGCAGGGGTACGCGGCGATGGCGGTGCGGATGCTGGGCGAGACCGCGGCGCGAGCCGGGCAGGGGACGCGCGCGGCGGAGCACTACGCCGACGCGCTGGCCCGGGCCCGCGCGCTCGAGATGCGCCCGCTGGAGGCGCTCTGCCGCCTCGGGCTGGGCGAGCTGGCGCGCGGCGCGGGGGACGGCACCGCGGCGAAAGAGCGACTCACCGAGGCGGTGGGCCTGCTCCGCGAGATGGACATGCGGTACTGGCTGCTCCAGGCCGAGTCCGCGCTGCGCGACGTGTAGCGCCGGCTGTCTCCGGCCGGAGACACTTGCCGGGCCTTGGCCGGCTCGCTAGAGTGACCGCGTGGATACCGAGACGCGAGCCTACCTCGACGCCGCGCTGGCGGGCCTTAGCCAGGAGATCCGGGCAGGCACCGCGGAGACGGCCGCGCTGCGGCAGGAGCTGCGGGCGGAGACGGGAGCCTTGCGGGGGGAGCTGAGGGGGGAAACGGCAGCCCTGCGCGGAGAGACGGCTGAGCTGCGGCAGGAGCTGCGCGCGGAGACAGCCGAGTTGCGGCAGGAGCTGCGGGCGGAGACAGCCGAGTTGCGGCGGGAGATGAGGGAGACCGCCGAGGAGACCCGCCGTCACTTCGACGTGGTTGGCGAATCGATCCGCTCGGACGTGCGGGCGGTCGCGGAGGGCGTTGCGGCCAACTCGGAGGCGATCGAGCGCCTCGGCACGGGCCTGCGGGCGGAGATGGACTCGCGCTTCACCGCGTATCATGCGGTCGTCCGGGTGGCGCTCCAGGAGCTCCGGCGCGACATCCATGAGCGTGGGCCTCGCTGACCACTCTGAAGCCGTAGTCCGAGTAGCGCAGCGCTGGAGGCAGCGAGGAGCGATGCGCCACCGGGCTCCACGCGTCCTGATGCCGCCAGGCGCCACCCCGGGACACGCGGCGCGTTCCGGTCTCCGGCCCGCGCGGATTGAGTGAAGGCGATCGCGCGTAGTACGCCTCGTCCTCCCAGTCCAGACACCACTCGTGGCAGACGCCGGAGAGGGCGACCAGGCCGAGCGGGTTGGCGGGCGTGTCGGTCGGGCGGGGCGGCCGATCGAAGGACGCCGTCGGCGGCCGATCCTCGCCCCAGGGGAACCGTGCGTCCTCGAGGCCGGCCCGCGCG
>DASQAL010000123.1:0-28714 GCA_035635775.1 Candidatus Acidiferrum sp. | reverse complement strand
ACAACAAGCTCAGCAACGGCAAGCTCTTCAGCGCCTTCATGGTGGACGGCGTCAAGTGCGGGCCCGACGGCGTGCGCTCCGACGTGGACGGCAACCTCTGGTGCTCGAGCAATGCGGGCCGCAACGTGGGCTACAGCGGGGTGACGGTGTGGACACCGCAGGGTCAGCTCATCGGGCGCATCCGCCTGCCCGAGATCTGCGGCAATGTCTGCTTCGGCGGGCCCAAGCGCAACCGCCTGTTCATGGCCGCCAGCCAGTCCCTCTACGCGGTCTACACCGCCACGCAGGGCGCCGCGCCCGGCTAGGCCCGGGGTCAGGTCTTGAATTCCTACATTTTCATCGCGCGCGGAGACGCCTGGCGCGCGGAAATGTAGGAATTCAAGACCTGACCCCATCTAAGCGCCATCTACGACATGAAGCTCGGAATCTACCTGAACGCGCAGCATCCTTCGGTCGATGATCCGGCGCGCCGGTTTGCCGAGACGCTGGAGCAGGCGCGGCTGATCCATTCCCTCGGGTTCGACTCGATCTGGGGTGGGGAGCACCACGCCACGCCGGGGTTCCACTATTTTCCGTTGCTGCCGATGCTGCAGCGGCTGGCCGCGGAGGTGCCTGGCCTCTCCATCGGGACCAACCTAGTGCTGTTGCCGCTGCACAATCCGGTGGAGATCGCGGAGATCGGGGCCTTTCTCGACGTGATCACCGGCGGGCGCTTCATGCTGGGCATGGGGCTCGGCTACCGCCCGGAGGAGTTCGCGATCTTCGGGGTGCCGCTGGGGGAGCGGGTGAGCCGGCTCACCGAGGGCGTGGAGATCATCCGGCGGCTCTGGACGGAGGACAAGGTCACGCATCGCGGGCGGCACTGGAGCTTCGAGAACGTCACGATTCGCCCGCGCCCCATCCAGCGGCCGCGCCCTCCGATCCTGGTGGGCTCGCAGGTCCCCACCGGCATCGCGCGGGCCGCCCGCATCGCCGACGGCTGGCTGGTGGTGCCGGTGCCGCGCGTGGACGAGTTCGCGGCGCAGGTGAAGGTCTTCACCGCGGCGCGCGCCAAGGAGGGCGTGCCCCCGGAGGCGCAGATCTGCCGGCTGCTCGAGGTGGTCTGCGCCCCCGACGAGGACACCGCGATCCGCCGCGCCGCGCCCTATCTGCTGGAGAAGTACGCGGCCTATTTCTCCTGGGGCCTCGAGGGCGTCTCGGTCGACCCCGCCGCCAGGCCCGAGGACCAGCTCCGCCGCCTGGCCGCCAATCGCTTCGCGATCGGCTCGCCCGCCCAGGTGACCGAGATGCTGCTCGCCCAGCACGAGGCCGGCGCCACGCATCTGACCATGCGAGTGAGCTGGCCGGGCATGCCCCAGGCAGACGTCCTGGCCGGCATCGAGCTGCTCGGCCGCGAAGTCCTCCCCGAAGTCCGACGCCGCATCAGGAGCTAGCCATGCGAGTCCCCGCCCGCCAGATCCAGCAGCAGCTCGAGTCCGTGTTCACCGCCTGGGGCATGTCGGCCGCGCACGCCGCCACCACCGCGGCGATGATGGTGGAGACCGACCTGCGCGGGGTGGACTCGCACGGCATCTCGATGCTGCCGACCTATGACAAGGAGTTCCGCGCCGGGCGGCTCAACATGCGCCCGCAGTGGAAGACGGTGCGCGACCTGCCGTCGATCGCCCGGATCGACGCGGACCGCTCGCTCGGCCATCCGGTGTCGGTGCACGCCATGAACCTGGCGGTGGACAAGTGTCTCGGCACCGGGGTGGCGGTGGTCGCGGTGTTCAACTCGCACCACTTCGGCGCGGCCGGCTGCTACGCGAAGATCGCGGCCGACCGCGGCGTGATCGGCATGGTCACCTCCGCCACCCGCGGCGTCACGCTGGTGCCCACCTTCGCGGCGGAGCCCATCATGGGGACGAACCCGCTCGCCTTCGCGGCGCCGGCCAGAAGGAACGCGTCGTTCGAGCTCGACATGGCCACGACCACGGTCGCGGCGGGCAAGGTGAAGGTCTACAAGCTCAACCACAAGCCGGTGCCGTCGGGCTGGGTGGTGGACGGCGACGGCCGGTCGGTGACCGACGAGTCGACCGCCTTCCAGCACGTCTTCGAGCGGCCGGACGGCGGCATCACCCCGCTCGGCGGCAGCCGCGAGCTGGGCGGCCACAAGGGCTATGGCCTGGCGGTGCTGGTGCACATCCTGGGTGGCACGCTCGCGGGCGCGTCCTTCTCGCCGCTGCGCAACAAGACCCAGCGCGACTCGGATCCGCACAATATCGGCCACTTCTTCATGGCCATCGATCCGGGCGCCTTCCGTGACGCGGGCGAGTTCGAGGGCGATCTGGACGACGTGATCGACGTGCTGCACGGGGCCAAGCGCGTGGACCCGAACCAGCCGGTGATGGTGGCGGGCGACCCGGAGCGGCTCACGCGCGCGGAGCGGCTCGAGCAGGGCGTGCCGATTCCCGACGACCTGATGACCCAGCTCCGCGGCGTCGCCGCGGCCGCCCGCGTCCCCTTCGTTCTGGCCTGAGCTGGGCCCCTCACCCTACCCTCTCTCCAAAGGGGAGAGGAGAAGCCAGAACCCTCTCCCCTCAGGGGAGAGGGCAGGGTGAGGGGTGGCGGGCGCGGGTCAGTTGCGCGCGCGCCGGCGGGCGCGACCGCTGCGGCGCTCGAGCGCCTCACCCCAGCTCGCGAGGAACGCAGTGACGAAGGCGTGCTCGCGCGCCGGCTCCACCGCGAGCGGCCCAAGGGCGAGCGCCACCGCGAGCGCGACGTGGTAGCCCTCGGCGCGTGAGGCCACCGCGCGGCGGTAGGCTGGATGCGCCTCGTTCACCCACACGGTCGCGTCAATGAGCCGAGCCAGCTCGGCGTCGTCCGGCCGCGCCGCGAACTGGATGTTCAGACCGTACCGGCCCGGTCGGTTCCCCCGGCCGTCGCCGCTCAAGTCTCGCGCACCCGCGCCCGGCGGCCCTGCGACTTCCGGCACCGGCGCCACGTCGCTCGTCGCGTCGGGCGAACCGGGGGCTTCGGGCTCGGCAGGCGCCGGCACGGGGCTGGCGAGGTTGGAGGCGAGCGGCGCGTTGGGCACGCCGGTCAGGGTAGAGGCCGCGCTCGGCGCGGGACCCGCACCGCCGCGCCCGCCCACCGGCAGGGCGCGTTGCCCGCCGCTGCGCCGCTCGACCAGCGATGCCAGGAGCGGAAAGTCCTCGGCCAGGTCCACCAGAACGGTCTCGAGGTCGCGCTCGACCGGCCGGGCCGCGCGGCGACGGCTCCGGTCGGCCTCGGCCGGCGCGTCGCCCCACTGCGCGAGCTGCACGCTCACCGCCTCCTGGATTGCCTTGCGATAGGCGAGGTAGAGGGCACCGCGGGGACCCGAGCGCACGAAGTCGCCCTTGTTGAGGGTGAGGCACTCGGCCAGGGCCGGGGCCTCGATGAGACCGCCGATGCGGTCGCCCGCCGCGGGAGTCACGCCCAGCCAGTCCCATCCCCCCTTGATCACCTTCCCGAAGGTGCTGACCACCAGCCCGCGCCGCTCCTCGGGAAGCGGCGCGCCATCGCGCACCAGGTAGCCGACCGCGGAGGGCTTGCGCTTGCGGGCCATCCGCACCGCCAGCGGCCCCCGTTGATCGCCCGGCCACCGCTCGGGCGTGAGGGCGCGCTCGTTGACGACGAACCGGATCCCGCCTGGGTACTGGTCGGCCAGGATCTCGTCGAAGGACGGGTCCAGCAGCGTCTGGAAGTGCCGCCGCAGCGAGGCCTCGATGAACCCGGCGTCGAGCAGCGGCGCCAGGGGGTTCTCCAGGACGAGACGTACCGCCGTCCCGCGCGCTCTCACCAGTCCCGGCGGCGGCACCCAGCGCCAGGGCGCGCGCTGCCGGCCCCCGAGCGCCCACGACGTGGCCACGTGCTTGCCCGCGCGCCGGGTCTCGGTCACGACCTCCCGGCTCACCAGGAGCGCGAGCTTGATGCCGACGCCCGCGAAGCCGATTCCCTGGCCTCGCGTCTTCGAGCTGATCGCGACGTCGTGGTAGCGGGCCAGCTCGCGTCGGCGCATGCCGAGGCCGTCGTCCACCAGCGTGAAGGTGCTGGTAACCGGATCGGTCAGGACGGAGATTGTGCCCGCGCCAGAATCGAGGGCATTCGCGACGATCTCGGTGAGGATCGTCTCATCGGTCGGGCCTGGATAGGCGTCGCGCAGGTCCTCGAGGAGGCGTAGCAGATCGACCCGGGTCTCACCCATGGACGATCAGCGCGCGAGCCCGGGAGATGGCTCCTTCACGAAGGGCCGGGCTCGGGAGCGCCCGCGCGCACTCAGCCGAGCGCCTTCCGCAGCGCGCCCGCGATCTCGCCGAGCACCGCGCGCGACTGGTCGAGGATGCGCGTCATCCGCACGAAGCCGTGGAACATCCCGGGGTACTGCGTGATCGTCACCGACACGCCCGCCTCGCGGAGGCGCGTCGCGTAGGCCTCCCCCTCGTCGCGCAGGGGATCGCAGCCCGCGGTGATTACCAGCGCAGGCGGCAGGTCGGCCAGGCTCTTGGCCAGGAGCGGCGAGGCGTTCGGCTCGCGGCCCTGCTCCTCGCGGGACAGGTAGTGGCGCCAGAACCACCGCATGTCCTCGGTGGTCAGCAGGTAGCCGGTCGCGTTCTCGCGGTAGGACGCGGTGGTGAAGTCGTAGCTGGTGGCCGGGTAGACCAGCACCTGCAGCGCGAGCCGCGGGCCGCGCCGATCGCGCGCCAGCAGCGCCATCACCGCGGCGAGGTTGCCGCCCGCGCTGTCGCCGCCCACCGCCACCCGGGCGGGATCGAGGCCGAGGCGCGCGCCATTGGCCACCACCCACTGGAGCCCCGCGTAGGAGTCGTCCACCGGCGTCGGGTACTTGAACTCCGGCGCCAGCCGATAGTCCACCGAGGCCACCGCGCAGCCGGCCGCGTTGACGAGAGACCGGCAGATGCCGTCGTGGGTGTAGAGGTCGCCGATCACCCAGCCCCCGCCGTGATAGAAGACCAGGACCGGGTGCGGCCCGTGGCCGGCGGGGCTGTAGACTCGCACCGTCATCTCGCCGCCCGTCACCGGCACCCGGTGGTCCGAGACGGCGGGCACGTCCTCGACCGGACCGAGCCCGGCGGTGCGCGTGCGCATGGCCTCGCGCGCCTCGTCGGGGGTGGACTGCGAGATCGGCTTGAGGTTCAACGCGGTGATCGTGTCCACGACCTTCTGGGCCTGGGGATCGAGCGGCATGGCGTGTCCTCCCGGGTGCGACTCAGGTGATGCGGCGACAGTAGAGAATCCCGCCCGCGTCGTCAAGCGGGCGCGGCGCCGCGGCGCAGGCGGCGCGCGCCCGCCAGCAGCACCGCCGCCCCCAGCCAGGCCAGCCCGCCGTCCAGCAGGAAGGCGCCGGGGAGGCTCAGCGCGGCGAGGCCGCCGCTGACCAGCGGGCTCGCCGCGGTGCCCACCTGCACGCTCAGCGCGAGCCAGCCGAAGGCGGCGCCGCGCCGCTCGCTCGACACCAGCGTCCCGCCGAGGGAGTAGGCCAGGGTCAGCGCGCCGCCCAGGCAGAGGCCGGTGAGGCAGCGCAGCAGCATGAGGCTCTGCCAGCCGGGTGCCAGGGCCATGAGCGCGCAGGGCAGGCCGCCCACGAGCAGGCCGATCAGTAATAGCCGCTCGGCCGGCCAGCGCTGGGCGAGCCGGCCGGCGGCCAGGGCCGAGCCGGTGGCGCAGATGGCGGCGAGCGAGATGATCTCGCCGGAGGTGGCGGCGATGCGGGTCACGTCGGGCAGGGTCGCGACTTTCAAGGGCACCAGCAGGGACAGGCCGCGGTCGATGAACTGGCCGATGAAGAGCAGGCCCAGCACGAGCGGAAACCCGCGCAGGCCGAGGACGTCGCGCAGCGTGAAGCTGCGCTCCCGGGCGGGCCCCGTGTCCCCGGCGTCGCGCGGCCGGCCTTCGTTGAAGAGCAGGATCAGCCCGACGAGCGCGATCGCGCACATCCCCGCGGTGACGAAGAAGGCGTAGCGCAGGCCGAAGTGGGAGGCCACGTAGCCGCCCGCGGCCGGCCCCACCGCCACGCTCAAGAGCTGGGCGCCCTGCACGCGCCCGATGGCCACCGGCACCTTGTCCTTCGGGCACGACACGCTCGCCAGGGCCATCGCGAAGACGGAGAAGCCGGCGATGACGCCCTGGAGCACGCGCAGGATCAAGAGCTGGGTGACCGAGGTCACGAGGCCCATCGCGGCCACGATGATCACGAAGCCGACGAGCGAGCGGATCATCATCATCTTGCGGCCCACGCGGTCGGCCAAGCGGCCCCAGAGCGGGCCCAGCAGGCCCGAGACCGCCGGAGTCACCGCGGTCAGCACGCCGGACCAGAGGGCGACCCGGGTGGGGTCGGTGAC
Source organism: Candidatus Acidiferrum sp. (assembly GCA_035635775.1). GTDB lineage: Bacteria > Methylomirabilota > Methylomirabilia > Rokubacteriales > CSP1-6 > CAMLFJ01. The sequence continues at coordinate 22,331 of DASQAL010000123.1, read as the reverse complement.
GCCCAGCTCGATCACGTAGAGCGGCAGGAAGGGCGAGAAGAACTGGAAGCCGACGAACGCGATGAAGACGACGAGGGCGAGTGCCCAGACATTGCGCTCCCAGCTCTCGAATCCGCGCCGTGTTCCATCATCGATCGTCACGCCGTCCGGAGCGTACTACGAGAGCTTCCGGTTCGCCGCATTTGCCGGGGACGGAGGACTACCCGCCGCCCGCGCCGAGGCTATAGAGGAGCACCGCGAGCACGATCAAGGTCACGACGACGTAGGTCCGGTCTCGCTGGAGCGCGAACGCGAAGACCGAGAATGCCACGCGGGCAACGGGAGTCGCCAGGAGCACCAAGAGACCGAGCTGGATGAGGCCGGGGCCATCGAGCGCGCGCGCCGCGCTCAGGATGCCGGACACTCCCCGCAGGTAGGCGGGCTCGCCGTGGAACACTCCGTAATCCGGTATCGTCGCGCCGTGTTGCACCAGGTAGAGTGCCCCCCCTGACAGCACGACCGCCGCCGCGGCGATCACGCCGACCCTCAGGAGGTTGCCGATGATCTCGTCCACTCGCTGGTCGGTCCACGCCGGCCCGCGCATGCTAGAGCCTCCCGGTGAGGCCGTTGTAGATCATCTCGACGCCCAGCAGAAGGAGCACCAGGCTGAAGATGATCCGAAGGGGGCGCGTCCGGGCCCTGGCGAGGACCCGGGTCCCGGCCAGGGAGCCGAGCAGCACTCCCAGCATGACCGGCATCGCCAGTCCGGGATCGACGTAGCCGCGGTTCAGGTAGACTCCGGCACTCGCGGCCGCGGTCACGCCGATCATGAAGTTGCTCGTCGTGGTCGAGACCTTGAACGGAAGATGCATCGCCTGGTCCATGGCCAGCACCTTGACCGCCCCCGAGCCGATGCCCAGCAGTCCCGACAGCGCCCCGGCGCCGAACATGAGGCCGAATCCGGCGGGCACCCCGCTCACGTGATAGGCTCTGGGGCCCGACGGCGTCGGATAGCTCCCATCGAGCCGTAGCCGGATCGCCCAGGCGTCGCTGGTCGCTGCCGTCGCTTCCGGGCGCTGCGTCCGGCTCGACAGGTACGCGGAGTGGATCAGCACCACGCCGAAGACCACGGCGATCCACGAGGTCGGTGCCCGGGCCGCCAGGAACGCGCCCCCGAGAGCGCCGATCGTCGTCGCGATCTCGAGGAACATTCCCACCCGCAGGTTCGTGTAGCCCTCCTTCACGTACGCGGCGGCCGCGCCCGACGAGGTGGCGATCACGGAGATCAGCGACGCCCCGATCGCATAGCGGATGTCGATACCAAAGACGAGGGTCAGCAGCGGTACGAGGACGACACCACCTCCCAGCCCGGTCAGCGAGCCGAGGAACCCGGCGCCCAGAGAGCCGGCGCCGATGAGCAGGACGAACTCGACCAGCGTCATCTCCCCAAGCATGGGCCTCGAAGGCCGACGTCAGCAAGGCGTACATTCTCATCCGGTTCTCACCGTTCTCTCATGTGGCGATGCTATTGATGACTCCAGGAGGCCAAGCGGTGAACCGCTGGAAGCGCATCCTCCACGCCACCGATCTCTCGAGCGCGTCGCGCCCGGCCTTCCGCCGGGCCGTCCAGCTCGGTCGCGGGCCTGGCGCCGAGCTGATCGTCGTGCATGTGGTCTTCACGATCTCGGCGTACGAGGTCAGTGTCATCGGATCCCCCGCCTTCTGCGAGGCATACGAGGCCGCCGCCCGGCGCGCGGGCGAGCGGACCGTCGCCGCGCTGGTCGCGAGCGCGCGGCGGCGCGGGGTCCGGGCCAGAGGCCTCGTGGTTCAGGGGGTCCCTGGACGAGAGATTCCGCGATGGGCGGCTTCGCTGCGGGTGGACGTCATCGTGATGGGGGCCAGCCGCCGCCACGGGCTCCGGCGGCTCCTGTTCGGGAGCACGCCGGATGCCGTCATCCGGCACGCCCCGTGCCCGGTGCTGACGATCGGAGTCGGACCGCGTGTGCGCCGCCGGCCGGGCGACCGTTCGGTTGGAGCGGTTGCCTGACGAGGGGAGGAGCTGCCGATGCTCCAGACGACGTTCCGCTCGGGTACGGACCATGCGCAGGCCGAGGTGATCGTCGGCCTCCACGGGCGGACGCCGCTGGACTACTTCAAGCTCTGGCCGGACAAGTCGTACCATTTCTCGCCCAGCCGCCGGAGCGTGGTCGCCTACCGTGTCGCCTGCTCGGTCGCGGTCAGCCTCGGCGATCCGGTGGGTCCGCTCGACGAGCTGGAGTTGACCATCCGGTCGTTCCTGGGCCTGTGCGCCGACAACGGCTGGAACGCGGCCTTCCACCAGGTGCTGCCCGACTTCCTGCCCGTGTACCGGCGCCTGGGACTCCACGTCCTGAAGATCGGCGAGGAGGCGCTGGTTGACCTCGAGCGGTTCGCGACGCGGACCAGCCAGCAACGGAGCTTCCGCCGGCCCCGGCGGCGCCTCGGAGCGTGGGGCTACCGAGTTACCCGTGAGCCCGGCCCGCACTCGGAGCCCGTCCTGGACGAGGTCGAGGAGGTCTCACGCGAATGGCTCTCGCTGCCGGGCCGCCGTGAACGGGCCTTCGCCCTCGGGCGGTTCGATCGTGGCTACCTGGCGCGGCAGCCGCTCGTGGTCGCGAGGGATCCGGCGGGCCGGCTCGTCGCGTTCGCGAACCAGGTGCCCGACGTGCGGCCCGGCGTCGCCACGGTCGACCTCATGCGGCACCGGCGCGATGCCCCCAACGGGCTCATGGACTATCTCTTCGGCGAGCTGATGCTGCTCATGCGGCGAGAGGGCTACCGGTGGTTCAGCCTGGGCCTGGCCCCTCTGGCCGGTCTCGCGGGGAAGCCGGGCGCCGGCCTGGAGGAGCGCGCGGTCCACGCAGTGTACGAGCACCTGACCGGCTTCTTCTCGTTCAAGGGGCTCAGACAGTACAAGGCCAAGTTCGAGCCGGCGTGGGAGGAGCGCTTTCTCGTGTACCAGAACGGCCATCTCGGTTGTCTCAGGACCGCCCTCGCACTCGGCTGCATCATGCGGGCAGGCCGAAGAGCGAGGACATCCGCGTCGCATCGTGCATGGCCGCCATCTCCGCGTCCGGCGGGCGGCGGGTGAAGCGGGCGGCCGCGTTGAGCACGCGCGGCAGCAGGGCCAGGTCCCCCGCGGTATTGAGGAAGATGCCGGGCCGGCCCAGCGCCCAGTGGACGGCCAGATCGATTTCTTCCTGCCGTTCGAGGGGCTGGTACCAGGTGGCATGACTCCGGTCGGCGGTGGCCCACGGCCCGCGCGCGATGCCCTTGATGGTCTGCACCGCCACGTTGCGCTCCTGGCAGATGGCGGTGACCTCGCCGAAGGCCTCGCGGTAGCGGTCGTTCTGGACCATGAAGAAGTTGTAGGGCAGCAGGATCGAGTCGAAGTCGAAGCGGGCGAGGCTTCGGCGGTGCATGGCCGCGATGCTCCAGCCGTGGCCGGTGACGCCGATGGCGCGCGCGAGCCCCTGCGCCCGGGCCTCCACCAGCGCCTCGAGCGCGCCGTCCGGCCCCATCACCTGGTCCCAGTCGTCGGGATGGCCCAGCGAGTGGATCTGGATCAGATCGACCGAGTCCACCCGGAGCCGCTCGAGCGAGCGGTGGAGATCCTCGCGCGCGGCGCGGGCTCCCCGCGAGCCGGTCTTGGTGGCCAGGAAGAAGTCTTTCCGGTGCCGCGCCATCCACGGCCCGATGCGCAGCTCGGAGTCGCCGTAGCGCGCGGCGGTATCGATGTGGTTCACCCCGTGGCCGAGCAGGACCTCCAGCGCTCGGTCGGCCTCGTCCTGGCTGGCGCGGGCCAGCGCGGCGGCCCCGAAGATCGTGGCGGAGCTCTGATGCCCGGTGCGTCCGAACGGTCGGCGCTCGATCATGGCGAACTCTCCTCTTCTGATCCCCCTCTCCCCCCAGGGGAGAGGGCCGGGGTGAGGGGCTTCAAGACCGCGAGGGCCAGCGCCCGGTGGCGCGCAGCAGCTCGAACACGCGTGCGGAGGTGACCGGGGGCCGGTCGATCTCGATGCCGTAGTCGGTGAGCGCGTCCTCCACCGCATTGGCGACCGCGGCGGCGGGCGAGATGACGCCGCTCTCGCCCACGCCCTTGATGCCGAGGGGATTGATCGCGGAGGGGAAGTCCATGTGGATGACCTCGAACGGCGGCATCTCGTCGGCGCGCGGCAGCGGATAGTCCATGAGCGTGCCGGTGAGGAGCTGGCCCGCCTCGTCGTAGATCAGCGACTCGCCCAGCGCGCTGCCGAGGCCCTGGGCGATGCCGCCGTGGAGCTGGCCCTCCACGATCACCGGGTTGATCGGCCGCCCGCAATCGTGCATGGCGGCGAGCTTGAGCAGCGAGATGCTGCACGCCTCCAGATCCACCTCGGCGACGACGCCCTGCACGCCGAAGGCCCACGTGACCGTATCGGGATAGAAGAAGGCGCAGGCGCTGAGCCCGGGGCCTCCCGCCTCGGCCACCGCGCGGCTCCGCACCGCCGCGCGGGCCACCTGGCCCAGGCTCACGCTCTTGCCGGGCACGCCCTTGACGTGCACGCGCCCCTCGGCGAGCACGACGTCCTCGGGCGCGCACTCGAAGAGCTCGGCGCCGACGAGCCGGGCCTTCCATGCCACCTGCGCGGCGGAGCGCTGCACCGCGGGGCCGCCCACCGCGGCCACGCGGCTCGCGATCGTGCCCATGCCGTAGCCGACCAGATTCGTGTCGCCGCCCATCACCACCACCGACTCGAGCGGCACCCCCAGCTCGTCGGCCGCGATCTGGGCCAAAGTAGTTTCGTGCCCCTGGCCCTGGGCGCAGACGCCCAGGTGCACGAAGACGGTGCCGTCCGGATCCACGCGGATGTCGGCGCCCTCGAAGGGCCCGAGGCCGGTGCCCTCGACGTAGGCGCAGAGACCCAAGCCGATGGGCCGCGCGCTCCCGCGCCGCTTCGCCTGCTCGGCCCGCCAGCCTCGGTAGTCGAGCGCGCCGAGGAGCCGGTCGAAGGCCGCCGGGTAGTCGGCCGGGTCGTAGGTGATCGGCGCGCCGTCGCGGTAGGTGAGACCGGTGGGGCTCGGCATCTCCTCCGCGCGGATCAGGTTCCGCCGCCGCAGCTCGGCGGGGTCCATGCCGATGCGCCGCGCCGCGCGATCCAGCAGCCGGTCCAGCACGAAGGCGGCTTCGGGCCGGCCGGCGCCGCGATAGGCGGCGGCGAAGGTCTTGTGGGTGAGGATGTTCCGGCCGACCCCGCGGTAGTTCGGCACGCGGTACGGGCCGGGCAGGTGATTGATGGTGTTCAGCGTGATGGCCTCGCCGAGCATGGGCGAGGCGCCGTGATCGCGGGTGAACGCGGTGTCGATGGCCACGATGCGGCCGTCGCGCTGGAGCCCGATCCGCGCCTCGTGGACCTGGTCGCGGTCGCCGGCGGCGGTGAGGCAGTGCTCGCTGCGGGTCTCGGTCCACTTCACCGGCCGCCCCAGGCGCCGGGCCACCACCGGCACCAGGATCTCCTCGGGATAGACGTGCCCCTTCACCCCGAACCCGCCGCCCACGTCGGGCACGATCACGCGGATCCGCTCCTCCGGCAGCCCCACCACCGGCGCGATGCCGCTGCGCACCGCGAAGGGCACCTGGGTGGAGGTCCACACCGTGAGGCCGCCGCCGATCGGATCGGGCGCGGCCAGCACGCCGCGCGTCTCGAGCGGCATCCCGGCCACGCGCGGATAGGCCAGGCGCGCGGACACGACCACCTCCGCGGTGGCCAGCGCGTCCTCGGCATTGCCCTTGGCGCCGGTGCTCACCGAAACAAGGTTGTCCGGCCACGTCTCGTTGACGCGCGGGGCGCCGGGCGCGGCGGCCGCCTCCGGCGACAGCGCGGAGGGCAGCGCCTCATAGGCGACCGCGACGCGCTCGGCGCCGTCGGCTGCGACGTAGGGATCGTCCGCGACCACGACCGCGACGATCTCGCCGACGTGGCGCGCCCGCCGGCCCGCCATGATCGGGTGGACGTACGGCCGGCCCTTCGGCTCCGGCACGAGCGGGGGCACCGTGGCGGAAGCCAGCTCCGGCAGATCGTCGAGCGTCCACACCCCCACCACGCCGGCCAGCGCGCGGGCCGGCCGGGTGTCGATCGACACCACGCGGGCGTGGGCGTGCGGGCTGCGCACCAGGACCACGTGGAGCAGGCCCGGCACGCGTAGGTCGTCGAGATAGCGGCCGTGGCCGGCGACGAAGCGGCCGTCCTCTTTCCGCTTCGGCGAGGCGCCGACCAGCACGAGGGCGGGGACCCGGGAGCCTAGCCGCGGGAGCCCGCGGCCCGGAGGTGCTCGTCGCGGCGGGCCTGCAGATCGCCGTCGGTATAGGTCATCAGCTCGGGCTTGGCCTTGCCGAGCATCACCTGGAGATACGCGGGCTCGAGCCCCACGTTGGTGAAGCCGTGGATGACGTTGGCCGGGCAGGAGACGCAGTCCCACCGGCCCAGCACCGTCTCGGCGCGGGTGCCGGCGCCGTCCTCGATGAAGACCAGCACCTTGCCCTCGAGGATGAAGAAGACCTCCTCGACCTCGTGGGTATGCGGGGCATTGCCCTGACCGGGCGGGATGAACATCACCGAGAGCGTGAAGTGCTGGGCCGGGATGACCGAGGCGTCGGCCTTGCCGGAGGCGCCGGAGCCGATGAAGCGATGCTGCGCGCGCTTGAACCCCTCCACCCGCGCGTCGGCGAAGGCGTCCCAGTCGGCGCGGCGGTCGGTGAAGCGGGCCACGTGGGTGCGGAGCAGATCGTCGAGTGCCTGGGCCATGTCGGTGTCCCTCCCGGGGGCCCCAGTCTAGTCGCAGAGCATCGGGGCCGCAAGACGCGCGCGCCAGGCGATCGAGGAGCCCGCGCCGCGCCTTGCGTCCGCCCAGTCCATCCGCTACGATCCGCGCTGCGACTGAACGCGTCCTCAGGAGGAGGCCCGCATGGGCAAGATCGTTTTCGCCGGCGCCATGTCCCACGTGCTCGATCCCGACTACTACCAGCGCGCCTGTGGCGACGACGGGCGGCAGAAGGTCACCGCCTGCATGGCCGAGATCGCCCAGATGGGCGAGCGGTTCACCGCGACCCGGCCCGACGCGCTCATCGTGGTGGCCGACGACCACCTGAACGCGTTCTCGTTCAACGCGGTGCCCGCGCTCTGCGTGCGCATCGGCCGCACCGTGCAGCGGATGAAGCAGGACCACGCCGAGGCTTTCGACGCGGTGCTCGATCACATGCCGGAGGAGTACCCGCTGCACGAGGACCTGGCCAACCAGATCCTCGAGAAGGGGATCGACGCGGGCTTCGACCTCGCCATGTCCTGGGAGGCGCCGGTGGACCACGCCTTCCTGAGCCCGGTGAACACCATGCACGGCACGCGGCCCATCCCGCCGCTGGTGCCCATCTGGGTGAACTCGTTCGTGGCGCCTCAGCCGACGCCAAAGCGCTGCTTCGACTTCGGCCGTCATATCGCCAGGGTGATCGCGAATGGACCCTGGAAGGTCGGCATCATCGCCACCGGGGGGCTCTCGCACTTCCCCGAGCTGTCCTTGCCGCGGGTCGGCGAGACCGATACCGTCTTCGACCGGAAGCTGATCCACTGGATGGAGGCCGGCGAGCACGAGCCGCTGCGCAATCTCGGGGTGGACGAGCTGCACAAGACGGGCGAGCACGAGTTCCTGAACTGGATTGTGCTGCTGGGCGCGGTGACGCCGGCGCGCGCCCAGGTGCGCTACTTCGGCGAGCTGCCGCGGATCAACCTCGCCGCCGTCGAGTGGAGCCTGCCGTGAGCCGCTACGCGGTCAACAGCCTGCTGTACCGGCTCAAGAAGGACCAGGACTTCCGGGCGCGCTTCGCGGCCGACGCGCGCGCGGCCCTGGTCGGGCTCGATCTCACGGACGCCGAGCGCGCCGCCTTCGTGGCCCGCGACATGCGGAAGATCAACGAGCTCGGCGGCTACCTGCATCTGGTGATGTCGGTTCCCGGCCTGGCGGCCCACTGAGCGCCCGCCATGAAACTCGTACGGTACGGCCGAGCGGGCGCCGAGAAGCCCGGATTGATCGACGCGGACGGGGTCCTACGCGATCTCTCTCGGATAGTCCGGGACATCACGCCGGAGACGCTCACGCCCGCCGGGCTCAAGCGCCTGCGTGCGGCGAAGCCTTCGCTCATGCCCGTGGTCAAGGGCAAGCCCCGGCTCGGCTGCCCACTGGCCGGCATCGGCAAGATCGTCTGCATCGGCCTCAACTACACCGATCACGCGGAAGAGGTGAAGATGGCGCTGCCGAAGGAGCCCACGATCTTCATCAAGGCCAACAGCGCGATCAGTGGGCCGGGCGATCCGATCGCGCGGCCGCGCGGCGCGGTCAAGCTCGACTACGAAGTCGAGCTGGTGGCGGTGATCGGCCGCGCCGCGCTCCACGTCGAGGAGGGCAGCGCGCTCCGGTACGTGGCCGCCTACTGCCTGATGAACGACGTCTCCGAGCGCGAGTTCCAGATGGAGCGCGGGGGCGGGACCACCAAGGGCAAGAGCTGCGACACCTTCGCGCCCATCGGGCCCTGGCTGGTCACCGCGGACGAGATCGCCGACCCGCAGGCGCTCGGCCTGTGGACCACCGTCAACGGCGAGCGGCGCCAGCAGGGCAGCACCCGGGACATGGTCTTCCCGGTGCGGCAGCTCGTCTCCTACGTGAGCCGCTTCATGTCGCTCCAGCCGGGCGATCTGCTCTCCACCGGCACGCCCGCCGGGGTGGGCCACGGGGCCCGGCCGCCGCGCTATCTCGACGACGGCGACGCGGTGGCCATGGGGATCGACGGCCTCGGAACCCAGCAGCACCGGGTGGTCGCCCGGCGCTTGTGATCCTGGTCGAGCACGGCACCATCATCACGGTGGATGCCGGGCGGCGGATCCTCACCGACGGCTCCGTCCTGATCGACGGGGCCGAGATCGTCCAGGTCGGGCCCGCGCGCGACGTGCGCCCCTCGCGGGTGCCGGACCGGGTGATCGACGCGCGCCGGATGGTGGTGACCCCCGGCTTCGTGGACACTCACGTGCACCTCTCCGAGCATCTCAACCGCGGGCTTCTGCTCGACGACATCCCGGTGGACCGCTACCTGCCCGACTGGCTGATCCCGCTCTACTCGGTCATGACCGCGGAGGACGAGGTGCACGCGGCGCTCCTGGCCGGCATCGAGATGATCCGCACCGGCACCACCACCTTCTGCGAGGCGGGCACGCTCTTCGAGCCGGCCGTGGTGGCCGCGGCGGTGGAGCGCCTCGGGATGCGGGCGATCCTCGGGCGCTGGACCTGGGATCTCGAGTCGGGGCCGGACCGCATGCGCCAGTCCACCCGCGAGGCCCTGTGCGCGAACGAGGCGATGCTCGAGCAGGTGAATGGCGGCAGTGGGGGGAGCGGGGGGCTCGTGGCCGCGTGGCCGCTGCTGCTGGGCTTCGGCACCTGCTCGGAGGAGCTGATCCGCGGGGCCAAGGCCCTGGCCGACCGCCACGGGGTCGGGTGGGGGATGATGCACCTGGCCTCGCATCCCTCGCGGAAGACGCGGGACCGCCTGCCGCTGGCCACGCTCGATGGCTGGGGCGTGCTCGGGCCGAACGCGAAGCTCTCCCACATGGTGTACCTGGACGACGCCGACATCAGATTGCTCGCGCGGCGCGGGGTGAAGATCAGCCACTGCCCCACCGCCGCGCTCAAGCACACCAAGGGGCTGGCCGCGCACGCGCGCGTGCCCGAGATGATCGCGCGGGGAGTCTGCGTCTCGCTCGGCGGCGACAGCGGCAACGGCTCGAATCACTTCGACATGCTGCGCATGATGTACCTCGTGGCCACCATCTACAAGGACGCACGCCTCGACGTGACCGTGATGCCGCCCGAGACGGTGCTGGAGATGGCGACGATCCGCGGCGCGGAATCGCTCCTGATGGAGCGCCGGATCGGCTCGCTCGAGCCCGGCAAGCGCGCCGACCTGGTCCTCTACTCCCGCGATCAGCCGGAGTGGCGGCCCCTGCTCAACCCGCTCAACAACCTGGTCTACGCGGCGACCGGATCGAGCGTGCGGAGCGTGATGATCGACGGCCGCCTGGTCCTCGACGACGGCCGCATCACCACGGTGGACGAGCGGGCGATCTACGAGCGGGTGGAGGTGCTGGCGCGGGAGCAGGTGCGGCGCGCCGGGCTCACCATCGAGAGCAAGTGGCCGACTACAGGATGAAGCCGCGGAACCCCTTGCGGGCCAGCGCGTCGCGGGCCGACTCGGCCTGCTCGCGCGAGGCGTAGCCGCCGACCCGCACCACCCACGGTACCGCGGACGACTCGATCCGCCGGACGTCGGCGGGATAGCCGTCGCGCTTCACGCGCTCGGCGAGCAGGCCGGCCTGCTTGGCGTTCTTGAAGGCCGCGATCTGGACCGAGAACGTCCGCCGGGAGGGGCTCGGCGGCGCGGTGACCGCGGGCGGCGCCGGCTTCGTCTCCTTCGTGACCGTCTCTTTCGTGATGGGGGCCCTAGGGAGATTGACCGGCGGCGCCGTGGCGGGCGGCGCCGCGACCGCCGGTACCGCCGGCGGCCCCGTCTCGACGACGGCGGCGCCCGAGGGCTTGGCGGTCACGGTCGAGATGATCGAGTCCGGTGCCGCGTCGCGCTTGGTCTGGGGCGGCGGGCCGATGTCGTACCAGCCGAGCCACTGCGGGATCGCGAAGACCAGCACGAAGGTGACGGCGGCGGCCGCGATCCCGATCGACATGCCGCGGAACGGCGAGTCCGACGGCTCTTCCATCTCCTCGTCGCGATCGTCCTCGAGCCACGCGGGCTCCTCGAGGGCGGGGAATCGCATCTGCGCGTCGTGCTCGCGCGGGCTTAGGCCCTCACGCGGCAGCTCGCGCTCGTCGTGCTCGTCGTGCTCGCGTCGCGTTTCGTGATCGATCAGCATAGTCTCGTCTTAGCATGGCCCCCGCCGCCCTCCGGCAAGAATAAGAGCCGCCTCGAGTGACGCTGCGCGGCAGTGAAAATATCTCCCTCTCCCCTCTGGGGAGAGAGCAGGGTGAGGGGTACCGATGGTGAGGGGCGCAGATGGTGAGGGGGGCGGGAAGCGTCTTGACTCGGCACGTGGGGCGACGTAGCGTTCACCCGTTCTCGACGAGGCGTGCCCCCGAAGGAGGTCATTCATGGACACCAACGGTCACCAGAGCCCCGAACGCCCCCGCGACGACTTCCGCGGCTTCACCTTCGAGCGCACCGCGGTGGCGAAGGCCGCCGCGGCCCTGCTCGCCGAGACGCCGGCGGGCGTCGGGCGGTAGCCGGTGCGCCTCGAGGACCGGGTGGCCCTGGTGACGGGCGCCGGCTCCGGCATCGGCCGGGCCATCGCACTGCGCTTCGCCCAGGAAGGGGCGCGGGTGATCGTCAACGACGTCAAGCAGGAGACGGCCCAGGAGACGGTGGACGCGATCGCGTCGGGGAGCGAGGCGGCGCGGGGGCGCGCGCTCGCCGCCGACGTGGCCGACTCGGGGCAGGTGAAGCGGATGTTCGCGGAGGTGGACCGCGAGTTCGGCGCGCTCGACATCCTGGTCAACAACGCGGGGATCGCGGAAGGGGCGCCCGGTGATCGGGAGAAGCTCCGCGCGCGGTCGGAGGCGCGCATCGGCGAGCTCATGGGGGGCGGGCCGGTGACCACCCACTGGGACCTCACCCAGGACATGTCGGACGAGGCCTGGCACCGGATGATCGGCGTGCACCTGAACGGTACCTTCTTCTGCACGCGCGAGGCTCTGCGTCTGATGGCCCGCCGCAACCGCGGCGCCATCATCAACATGTCGAGCGTGGCCGCGCTCATGGGCCTCGAGGCCTCCCCGCACTACAGCGCGGCCAAGGGCGGCATCCTGGCCTTCACCCGCGCGGTCTCGCGCGAGGTGGCCTCGCGCGGGATCCGGGTGAACGCGATCTGCCCGGGCTACATCGACACGCCGATGACCAAGCCCATGTCGCCGATCATGCAGCGACTGCTCATCGCCCGCACCCCGCTCGGACGCTGGGGCGAGCCGGAGGAGATCGCGGCCACCGCGCTCTTCCTGGCCTCCGACGACAGCTCCTACTTCACGGGCCAGTGGCTCTCCCCCAACGGCGGCCTCTTCATCGGGTAGGGGTCAGGTCTTGAATTACGACATTTCCGCGCGCGGCGTGTGTCCAGACTGCGATGAAAATGTCGTAATTCAAGACCTGACCCCGATCTAGCGTCCAGCCTAGCGCGCGACGCGGACGATTGCAGAGCGGGCGAGGGCGTCGGCGCGCTCGTTCAGCGGGTCGCCGCTGTGGCCGGCGACCTTGTGCCAGGTGACGTCGTGGTGCTCCGCCAGGGCGATCAATGGCTCCCAGAGGTCGCGGTTGTCCACCGGCTTCTTCTGCGAGTTGATCCAGCCATTCTTCCGCCAGCGCTCGTACCACTTGTCGCGGAAGCAGTTGATCACGTACGCGCTGTCGCTGTAGATGGCGACGCGCCGGCGGCCCGCGAGCGAGCGGAGGCCTTCCAGCGGGGCGGTGAGCTCCATGCGCTGGTTGGTGGTGGGGTTCTCGCCCCCCGAGAGCTCGAGCTCCCGGCCGGCCTCGATGAGGATGGCGCCCCAGCCGCCCGGCCCGGGATTGCCCGAGCAGGCGCCGTCCGTGTACATGACGATCGGGGGTTGCGGCATCAGACCCGCCCCTCACCCTGGCCCTCTCCCCAAAGGGGAGAGGGAATCGTGAAACCCTCGCCCCCGTAGGGGGAGAGGGAAGGGTGAGGGGGATCTCCTACGACGGCCAGTAGAGGTAGCGGCCGCAGGACTCGCAGGGGATGAGCGAGGCCTGCGCGCGGAGCTCCTGCAGGCGCTGGGGCGTGATCGTCATCCGGCAGGCCCCGCAGAAGTTCGGCCTGGTCACCGGCACGAGGGCCAGCCCGCCGCGGGCACGCAGGATCCGGTCGTAGTCGGCCAGGATGGGGCCGGGGAGCTGGCCCGCCAGCTCCTTGCGCTCGGTGCGCACCGCGGCCAGCTCGGCCTCGACCACGCCGAGCAGCTCCTTGGCGGTGGCTTCCTGGCGGCGGCCCTCGGTCTCGCGCTGCTTGAAGCGCGCTTCCGCCTCGCGGATGTCGCTGGTCAGCCGCTCCTGCGCCTCCATGAGGACCAGGACCTCCTCCTCCATCCGGCCCTTCTCCTGCTTGATATCCTCGATCTCGATCAGGACGGCGGAGTATTCCTTGTTGGTCTTGACCTCGTAGAGGCGGGCTTCGGTCTTGCTGCGCTTGCCCTGGACGACCTCCAGGTCCTTTTCCTTGGCGCGCTGGTCCTTGCGGGCGGCGTCGAGCTGGGCCTTGGCCTGCTCGACCTGCTTCTTGGCGTCCTCGATTCCGGCGTGGATGGCGGCGATCTCCCTCGGGAGCCGCGCGGCGTCCGCCTCGAGGGCGGCGATGCGCGAGTCGATCGCCTGCAGACTGATCAGCGTCTGGAGCTTCTGGTCCAATGACCCCCCTCAAGCATTTCTTGTATCCGCTCGGCTCGCCTTCGGCTGCGCCTCGCCCTGCAACTGCCCCTGTCTGATCGTGATGGTGGGCCCACTTGGACTCGAACCAAGACCGGACCGGTTATGAGCCGGGGGCTCTGCCAATTGAGCTATGGGCCCGGCGGCCATCATACCATTCCTGGTCACGACTCGAGGAAGCTCCGGAGCTTCTTGGAGCGCGAGGGATGCCGCAGCTTGCGCAGGGCCTTGGCCTCGATCTGGCGGATGCGCTCGCGGGTGACCGCGAAGTCCTGGCCGACTTCCTCCAACGTGTGCTCGCAGCCATCGGACAATCCGAAGCGCAGCCGCAGCACCTTTTCTTCTCGAGGCGTCAGGGAGTTGAGGACCTTGTTGGTCTGCTCCCGCAGGGAGAGGCCGATCATGCTCTCGACCGGCGAGCCCACCTGCTTGTCCTCGATGAAGTCGCCCAGGTGGCTGTCCTCCTCCTCCCCGATGGGCGTCTCGAGCGAGATGGGCTCCTGGGCGATCTTGAGGACCTTCCGGACCTTGTCCACCGGCACTTCCATCTTGACCGCGATCTCTTCCGGGGTGGGCTCGCGCCCCAGCTCTTGAACAAGCTGTCTGGAAGTCCGGATGAGCTTGTTGATGGTCTCGATCATGTGCACCGGGATCCGGATGGTGCGGGCCTGGTCCGCGATGGCCCTGGTGATCGCCTGCCGGATCCACCAGGTGGCGTAGGTCGAGAACTTATAACCGCGGCGATACTCGAACTTGTCGACGGCCTTCATCAGGCCGATATTGCCTTCCTGGATCAGGTCGAGGAACTGGAGCCCCCGGTTGGTGTACTTCTTCGCGATCGAGATCACGAGCCGCAGGTTGGCCTCGACCATCTCCTTCTTGGCCCGCGCGGCCTTGGCCTCGCCCTGCTTGATGATCTTGACGATGGTCTTGAGCTCCTCGGCCCGGGCGTCCGCCAGCTCCTCGGCGCGCTTGATCTTCTGCTGGGCCACCCACACGAGCCGCTCCTTGATCGAGGGATGCTTGGACGCCGCCTTCTGGTAGAGGTCGCGGTCGCCGTCGTCGCGATCGTCGTCGGCCAGCGAGGAGAGGAACGCGTCCACCGCGGTGGGGGCGGGGCGCTTGCCGTCCGACCAGAGCGCGATCTCGCGCTCGGCTCGATGGATCTTCTCGACCAGCTTCTTGAGATCGTTGCCCCAGAGATCGAGGAGGGACTGCTGGAGGTTGAGACCGCGGAGGATCGAGAGGACCTTGCTCTTCTTGGCTTCGGCCTGCCCTTCGACCCGTTTCCACGCCGGCTCGGCCTTGCCTCGCTTCCGCCCCCCGGTCTTGGCTTTGAGGCGTCGCCACTGGTGCGTGAGCTGCTCCCGCTCGCGCAGGAGCCGGTCCATGTTGCCCAGCTCGCGGATCACCGAGCGGCGCAGCGCCGCTTCCTTCTCCTCGGTGGACTCCTCTTCCGGGAAATCCACCACGTCCTTGATCGGGATGATGTCCTGGCGCAGCTCCTCGCGGAGGGCCCGGATCTTCTCGACGGCCAGGCTGGTGGAGAGGATCGCGGCGGTGGCCTCGTCCTTGCCTTCCTCGATGCGCTTGGCGAGCGTGATCTCGCCCTCGCGGGTGAGGAGGGCCACCTTGCCCATCTCGCGCAGGTAGAGACGGACCGGATCCTCGGTGCGGCCGACCGGCCCCGGGGTCAGATCGATGCGCCGCGGCTCGGGCTCCTCGTCGTCGGGCTCGGGATCGGCGGCCTGGGCCGCCATCTCGGACGGCAGGCGCACCGCCTTGGTCGAGTCCACGAGCTCGATGTCCATCGAACCGAACAGCAGCATGATGTCGTCGAGCTGATCGAGGGTGACGAGGTCGGAGGGGAGGGCATCGTTCACCTCGTCGTAGGTGAGAAAGCCCTTCTGCTTCCCCTTGGCGATGAGCTTGTCCAGCTCCTCGATCTTCGGCTCTTCCGCGATCCTTGATTCGTCCGCCATGCCTCGCCGCTCTCCTGGTGGGGGTTAGGGGGTTTCGGCCTGACGCTGAGGGCTCACCGGCCACTCGCTCGGCAGCACCGGGCGCGCCAGGGCCAGCTCCCTGACCGCCTCCGCCTCCCGTTGCAGATCACGCTGCAGGCCCCGAAGCTCGTCCTCGAGCGCGGGCAGCGCCGGATCCCCGGTAGCCTGGGCATCGATGATGGCGCGCGTCACCTGATGGACCCGGTGTTTGCGATGCCGGATATGGTACCGCCTCTTTAGCTCCGCGACGTGACTATGTGTATCGCCCCACTTGCGGTCCTCGACCAGCAGGGCGGCCAGGAGCCCCCGCTCGCGATCCCCCTCCAGGTCGGCCATCAGCGCCTCGGGCAGGGCGCTGGGCGTCCGCCGCAAGGCGGTCAGCACGAGGCGCAGCCCCTGATGGGCGACGTCTTCATCCGTGAGCACCGGCAGCAGCTCGGCCCGAGCCTCGTCAACTTGCAAGAGGAGGGCCACGAGGTCCCGCTCGAAGGGAATGGGAGGCGGCCAGGCATCCGATTCCGTCACTCCGCGCCCGGATTGGGTGAGCTGCTCGGACCGCCGACCCCGGGCGCGGGCGCCCTGCAGTTGCTGTGCCTCGATCCAGAGCTGGGTGGAGTCCACGCCGAGCTGCCGGGCGGCCTCCCGCGCCAGCGCGGTGGCTTCCTCGGCATTGGCCACCTTGGAGAGGATCAGGGCCACGCGGGCATGAGCATTGGCCCGGCCCCGCGACGTGGTCAGGTCCTCGTCGGCGAACGCCTTCTCGAGCACGAAGGAGAGCAGGGGACGCGCCGCGTCGAGCCGCGCGGTGAGCGCGGCGGCACCCTCGGCCCGCAGCAGGCTGTCGGGGTCGTGGCCCGCCGGCAGGAGCGCCACCCGGATCGGCAGGTGTCCCGCCTTCTCGAAGCCGCCGGTGCGCGCGACGGACCAGCCCAGGTTCTGCAGATCCATCACGTCGTTCATCATCTCCTCGAGGCGCGTCGAGGCCTTCTGTCCGGCCGCATCGGCGTCGAAGAGGGCCACCACCTCGTCGGCGTAGCGGCGCAGCAGGCCGAGCTGGGCGGGCGTGAACGCGGTGCCGAGCGCGGCCACCGTCTCGCCGAAGCCGTGCTGATGCGCCATGAGGCAGTCGAGGTAGCCCTCGACGATGATGGCGCGGCTCCGCTCACGCATCGCGATCCTGGCCACGTCGAGGGCGTAGAGCATCTGGCCCTTCACGTAGAGCGGAGTCTCCGGCGAGTTGAGGTACTTGGGCTCCTCGCCCGAAAGCGCGCGGCCGCCGAAGGCCACCACGCGGCCCTGGACGTCACGGATGGGGAACAGGAGCCGGCCGCGGAAGCGGTCGTAGAAGCCGGGCCCGTTCTGGCGGGCCAGGATGAGGCCGGCCTGCACGAGGACGTCTTCCCCGATGCCCTGCCGGGCCATGACGCCCAGCAGCGCGTTCCAGCTCTCGGGCGCGTAGCCGAGCCCGAAGCGCTTCGCCACCTCCGGATCCACGCCGCGCTGCTCGAGGTAGGCACGGGGCTTCTCGCCGCCGGGCTCCCAGAGCGACCGGGTATAGAACTCGGCGGCCAGCGCCATCGCGCGCCGCAGCGCCTCCAGCTTGCCGTCCACCTCGGGCGCCCGCTGGCCCGCGTCGGGCAGCGCGACACCGGCGCGGTCGGCCAGGGTGCGCACCGCCTCCGGAAAGGCCACGCGCTCCTGGCGCATGAGGAAGCTGAAGGCGTCGCCGCCCGCGCCGCAGCCGAAGCAGTGATAGATGTTCCGCTTCGGGTTCACGGTGAATGAGGGCGTCTTCTCGGTGTGAAAGGGGCAGAGACCCTTCCAGTTCTCCCCGGTCCGCTTGAGCTTCACGACCTGGCCGACGATCTCGAGGATGTCGGCGCGGGAGCGGATCTCGTCGAGGAGCTGCTGGGAGTATCCGCCCGGCATTGGAGGTCGCCTCAGCCCTGGGTGAGGGTCGCGACCGTGGCGCCGGCGCCGCCCTCGGAGGACGCCCCCGGGCGATGCTCGGCCACGAGAGGGTGGGCGCTCAGCAATTCCTCGACCGCCCGGCGGAGGGCACCGGTGCCCTTGCCATGGATGATACGGACCGAAGTGAGCCCGGCCAGGAACGCATCGTCGAGGTACTTTTCTAGCAGATCGCGGGCCTCATCGGTAGTCCGTCCTATGATCTTCAGCTCCACCGCCACCGCGCTCTTGCCGGGGGTCGATATGCGCCCCCCCTCAACCATCTGAGCCCCCTCACCCTGCCCTCTCCCCCTGCGGGGGCGAGGGTACATTGCACCCTCTCCCCTCTGGGGAGAGGGCTGGGGTGAGGGGCCGCGTGATACCACGCGCAGGGCCTGCATCGGCACCTTCACCGTCACCGTGCCCGCCTGCACGGTCACCGTCTCGCCGTCCACGCCCAGCACGTCCCCCTTGAGCCCGAGATGCGTGATCTCGACGCGATCGCCCGCGGCGACTGGGCCCGCCCCGTCCGGCTCCGGCGCGGCACCCGCAGTGTGCTCCACCTGCTGCGCGGTTGCCACCAGACGTTTGCGCGCGCGCTCCAGCTCCGGCCGGCTCTTCTCGGCGCGCTTGAGCCGGTCCCACTCCTCGTTCACGTGCCGTCGCACCTCGGTGACCAGGCGCTGCGCCTCCGCCTTGGCCCGGGCCACGGTCTCGCGCGCGCTCGCCTTCGCCGCCTCGAGCTCGGCCTGGGCCCGCGCGAGCAGCCCCGCGCTCTCCGCCTCGCGCCGCTCGAGCAGCGCGCCGCGCTCGGCGTCCTTGCGATCCCGGTCGTCGAGGCGGGCCAGCAGCTCCTGGAGCTGCCGCTGCTGGGTGGAGCGATGCGCGTGCGCCCGCTCGATCAGCGCGGCGGGCAGGCCCAGGCGGGCGCCGATGGAGAGCGCGTAGCTCTGGCCCGGGCGATCGTAGACGAGCCGGAAGGTGGGGGCGAGCCGCTCCGCATCGAACTCCACCGACGCGTTGCGGGCCCGGGGATGCGTGGAGGCGAAGCCCTTGAGCGGCTCGAGATGGGTGGAGGCCGCGACCACCGCGCCGCGCTCGGCCAGGGCCTCCAGCACCGCCTGGGCCAGCGCGGCGCCGTCGTCGGGATCGGTGCCCGCGCCCAGCTCGTCGAGCAGCACGAGCGAGCGGGCGTCCACGCGCTCGAGGACCTCGCGGAGCTGCTTGACGAAGGCGGAGAACGTCGAGAGGTTCTCCGCCACGCTCTGCTCGTCACCGACGATGGCGAAGCACTGCGAGAAGACGGGCAGCCGCGCCCCGTCGCGCGCGGGGACGTGGCAGCCCGACTGCGCCATGAGCACGAGCAGGCCCAGGGTCTTGAGCGCCACCGTCTTGCCGCCCGCGTTGGGGCCGGTGATCACGAGCACCGGGCGCTCGGCGCCGATCTCGATGTCCATGGGAATGACTGGGCGGCCGCCCTCGGACGCCCAGCTCTGCGCGAGCAGGATCGGGTTGAGGGCGCCGCGCAAGAGCACGTCGCGCTCCTCGGCGATCGTAGGCTCGACGGCCTCCATGCGCTCGGCGAGGGCGCCGCGCGCGAAGATCAGGTCGAGGCCGCCGATGCCGGCCACCAGGGCGTCGAGCTCCGGCAGCGCCGCCCGCACCGCGTCGGTCAGCGCGGCCAGGATGCGGAGGATCTCGGTCTCTTCCTCGCGCGCGGCCTGGACGAGATCGTTGTTCGCCTCCACCACCGCCTCCGGCTCCACGAAGAGGGTGGCCCCGCTCTGCGAGCGGTCGTGCACGATGCCGCGCAGGCGGCCCTTGGCTTCCGCGCGGATCGGCAGCACGTAGCGGCCGTGGCGGACGGTGACGTAGCGCTCCTGGAACGTGGTGTCGGCATTGGGCCCGGCGAAGTAGGCCTCGAGCCGCTTGACGAGCTCGCGCCGCAGGTCCCGGATCCGCTGGCGAACGCGGCGCAGCGCGGGCGCCGCCTCGTCGCGCACCTGGCCGTCGGCGTCGAGCGAGCGCCGGAGCAGCTCGGCCAGCTCGGTCTGCCGCGGGAAGCCCGCGAGCGCCTCCGCGAGATCGGGGGCCACCGGCTGGATGGCGCGGCCGTAGGCCACGAGGCGCCCCGCCGCGTCCAGCAGCGGGATCAGCGCGGCCAGGTCCGCGGCCTCGGCCACCGAGCCCGGCACGCGCGCGCTCTCGAGCGTGGGCCGCACGTCCGGGATGCCCTCCCAGGGCGGCACGCCGGTCTGGACCATCGCGGCCCGGGCCTGGCGGGTCTCGCCGAGCGCGCGCCGGATCGCGCCGGGATCCGTGAACGGGAGCGTGGCGGTCGCCAGCTCGCGGCCCATCGGCGTCCGCGCTTCGCGCGCGAGGAGCGCCAGCACCTGCGACCACTCGAGGCCGCCGCTGCCCGCGGAGAGCCTGAACGCGGGGGTCATGCGCGCGGGGCCCTCAGCGGCGCTCCACGAGGCCGAGCGCCTGGTCCGCGGCCTCGTCGCAGGCCGCGGCGACCGCCTCCTGCTCCTCGGGAAAGAACGGCGAGAGCACGTGATCGGTGACGCGATCCCGGTCCTCGCCGGGCCGGCCGGGCCGGCCGATGCCGATCTTGACGCGGCGGAGCTCGTCGGTGCCGAAGGCCGCGATCAGCGAGCGGACGCCGTTGTGGCCGCCCGCGCTGCCCGTGAGGCGCACGCGCACCTTGCCCAGCGGGAGATCCAGATCGTCGAAGACGATGATCAGGTCGGCGGGGCCCAGGTGGAGCTTGCGGGCGAGCCGCGCCACCGGGGCGCCGGTGACGTTCATGAAGCTGCCCGGCTTGATGAGGTAGAGCGGCTCGCCCTGCCAGCGGCCGTGGGCGACCGCGTGAGCGCCGTCGCGCTCGAAGCGCGCATGAATGCGGCGGGCCAGCGCGTCGACGACGCGCTGGCCCACGTTGTGCCGGGTGTTGCGGTATTCCGGGCCCGGGTTCCCCAGGCCGACGATGGCCTGGGCCACCTACTTCTTCTTCTCGCCGCCCTTGTCCTTCGCGTCGCCCTCGGCCGCTTCCTCCTTGGGCTTGCGCTCGGTGAGCACCTCGGGCTCGGCCGCCGCGACTTCCGTCGTCGCCGCGGTCGCCACCACGGCTTCCTCGGCCGCCGGCGGGGCGACGGTGACGACCGCCTGGTTGGGGTCGTTGAGGACGAGCACGCCCTCGGGCACCTTCAGGTCCTTGACGGTCAGCACGTCGTGGATGGCCAGGTTCGTGATGTCCGCTTCGAGGTAATCCGGGATATTCCCGGGCAGGCACGAGACCCGCACCTCGCGGAGCACCATCTCGAGGATGCCCTGGGTGTCCCGGACGCCGACCGCGTCGCCCACGTGGTGCACGGCCACCGTGACCTGGATGGCGCGGTCCATCGCCACTTCCTGCAGGTCCACGTGGACGAGGGTCTCCGAGACCGGATCGAACTGCATGTCCCGGATGATGGCCATCTTGGCGTCCGTGGTCCCCTCGAAGGTCACGCGGAACAACTGGGTGCTGCCCTCGTGGCCGTGGATGAGGCGGAGGACGTCCTTGGGAGCCACCGCCACGTTCACCGGGCCCGCCCCCCCGTAGAGGGTCGCCGGAACCTGGCCGGCGCGGCGCAGGCGCTTGGCGGGCCCCTTCCCGACGCCGTCGCGCTTCCGGATGGTCAACTCACGCATTTCCATGACTCGGCACTCCTTAGTTGGGATTTGTCTTACAAGTTGGGATTTGTCTTACACGAAGAGGGTCGAGACGGACTCTTCGTCGTGGATGCGACGGATCGCCTCCGCGAGCAGCGGGGCGACCGAGAGAACGCGGATCTTGGACATCTGCCGCTCGGGCGTGAGCGGAATCGTGTTCGTGATGATGACTTCCTCGAGCACCGACTCCTGGATGCGGGCGATCGCCGGTCCGGACAGCACGCCGTGCACCGCGCAGGCGAGGATGCGCCGCGCGCCCTCGCGCCGGAGCGCGTCCACCGCCTGGATCAGGGTGCCCGCGGTGTCGATCATGTCGTCGGCGATCACGACGTCCTTGTCCTTGACGTCGCCGATGAGGTGCATGAACACCGCCACGTTGTTGCCCTCGCGCCGCTTGTCGATGATGGCCAGGCCCGCCTTGAGCCGCTTGGCGAGGGCCCGCGCGCGCTCCACGCCGCCCGCGTCGGGCGAGACGAGGACGGGGTCCTTCAGGTCCTTCTTCGCCAGGTAATCGATGATCACCGGGGGCGCGGCGAAGAGGTGGTCGACCGGGATATCGAAGAACCCCTGGATTTGCCCGGCGTGGAGATCCACCGCGAGCAGGCGCTGGGTGCCGGCGGCGGTGAGCAGGTCGGCCACGAGCTTGGCGGTGATCGGCATCCGCCCCTGTACCTTGCGATCCTGGCGGCCGTAGCCGTAGTAGGGCAGCACCGCGGTGATGCGCCGCGCGGAGGCGCGCTTGAACGCGTCGATCATCACGAGCAGCTCCATCAGATGATCGTTCACCGGCGGGCACGTGGGCTGGATCACGAAGATGTCCTGGCCCCGGACGTTCTCGTTGATCTGCACGTACACTTCGCCGTCGGAGAAGCGCGAGACGTCCGCGTCGCCCAGCGGGAGGTGGAGCGTCTTGGCGATCTCCTCCGCCAGCGGGCGGTTCGCGTTGCCGGAGAAGAGCTTCAGCTCGTACATGCCGTCTCCTGTAAGCATGGCTGGGGCGGGAGGAATCGAACCTCCATTGCGGGGGCCAAAGCCCCGAGTCCTACCACTGAACGACGCCCCAATGAGATCGTCGAGACCGTCTTCAGCAGCGGGGGCCCCGAAATGGCCCCCGCACTCCCCCAGTCCGC
>DASQAL010000122.1:0-15366 GCA_035635775.1 Candidatus Acidiferrum sp. | reverse complement strand
GTCAGATGACTCCGTCGCGTTTCAGTTGTTCGATGTCGTCTGGCTTGTAGCCGAGCAGCTTCCCGTACACCTCGGCGTTGTGCTCGCCCAGGAGGGGCGAGCGGCCGACCTCGGTGGGCGAGTCGGAGAGGCGCACCGGGTTGCCCGGCATCGGGTAGGGGCCGCGGCGCGGGTGCTCGAGATCCACGATGAAGCGGCGCTTGCGGAGGTGCGGGTCGGCCAGGATCTCGGTGGAGTCGAGCACCGCGCCGCAGGGGACGCCGGCCGAGGCCATGATGTCCATGACCTCGTGCTTGCTGCGCTTCTCGGTCCACGCCTCGATCATCGCGTCGATCTCGTCGACGATCTGCACGCGGTCGCGCCGGTCGTGATAGCGGGTGTCGTCGCCCATCTCGGGCCGGCCCACGATCTTGGTCAGCGCCTTCCACATCTCCACGGTGGCGCAGTGGATGAACACGTAGTCGTTGGGCCCGCCGGGGCGGCAACGGTAGATATTGGACGGCGCGGCCGCCGCGGAGCGGTTGCCCTGCCTCGGGGCCGGCTTGCCGGTGGCGTAGCTCTCGCGCAGGTGGATGCGCAGCAGGTTCACCACCGCCTCCTGCTGGGCCACCTCCACCTGCTGGCCCACGCCGGTGGCCTGGCGCTGGATGATGGCGGCCAGGATGCCGATGGCGGTGTGCAGGCCCGCGCCGGTGTCGGCCAGGCCCCCGATGGCCTTGGTGGGTGGGCCGTCGGGCAAGCCGGTCATGCTCATGGCGCCCCCCATCGCCTGGGCGATCCACTCGAAGCTCTTGTACTCCGCGTAGGGGCCGCCACCACCGAAGCCCTTCACGGAGGCCGCGATCAGCCGCGGGTTGAGACTGTGCAGCGCCTCCCAGCCGAGGCCGAGCCGGTCCATCGCGCCCGGGCCCATGTTCTCGACCAGCACGTCGGCGGTCTTCACAAGGTCGAGAAACATGGCGCGGCCACGCTCCGACTTCAGATTGAGCGTGACGCCTTTCTTGCACGAGTTGAGCAACAGGAAGAACCACGCGTCCTCGCCCCGCTTGTCGGAGAGCGCGGTGCGGCCGGGCTCGCCGGTGGGCGGCTCGATCTTGATGACCTCCGCCCCGAGCCACGCCAGCATCTGGGTGCAGGACGGGCCTGCTTCGTACTGGGTCAGGTCGAGGACACGAATCCCGTCGAGGGCCTGGGCCATGATCGAGGGCCTCCCGCTACGTCGTGTACGCCGAGAACCGCACCGTCGTCGCGCGCGCCTTGGAATCAGTGATGACGTTGACCACCGCCGGCTTGCCCGAGGCGAACGCGCGCTCGAGCGCCGGGCGGATGTCGTGCGGCTTCTCCACGTACTCGCCGTGCGCGCCCAGCTCCTGGGCCACCCGGTCGTAGCGGGTGTGGCCGAGGTTGCGCCCGGGCTTCGGCAGGGGCCGCGTCCACGGGGCGTCCGCGGTCCAGCCGCCGTTATTGCTGATCACGACCACCACCGGGATCTTGTGGCGCACCGCGGTGTCGATCTCCATCGCGTTGATGCCGTAGGAGCCGTCGCCGTGCAGCACCAGCACCTGCGCGTCGGGCTTGGCGACCTTGGCGCCCACGCCGAAGGGCAGGCCCACGCCCATCGTGCCAAAGGCGCCGGAGTTCAGCCGGTGACCGGCCACGTAGGTCGGGATGGCCTGGCGGCCGAAGTTCAAGATCTCCTGGCCGTCCACCACCAGGATGGCGTCGCGCCGCAGGAAGTCGCGGATCTCCTTGCAAAGCCGCAACGGGTGGATCGGCGTCTCCTCCCGGCTCATCGCCTTGTCCTGCTCGGCGCCCTTCTCGGCGTCCAGCGTGCGGAGCTTGCCGGTCCACGCCGCGTAGCGCTTGGGCGCGATCTGGCCCTCGGCCTCCGCGCGGAGCTGCTCGAGCACGGCCCGCGCGTCCCCCACGATGGGCACGTCGACCGAGCGGTTGTGGCCGAGCTGGGTCGGGTTGATGTCCACGTGAATCACCTTCAGGTCGGCGGCGAAGCGGGGCGGGCGGCCGAACTGGATCACCCAGTTGAAGCGCGTGCCCACCGCCAGCACCACGTCGGCCTCGGTGAAGGCCTTGCTGCGCGCGTTCAGGAACGCCAGCTCGTGATCCTCCGCGATGAGGCCGCGGGAGATCGGCGTGGTGTAGAAGGGGATGCCGGTGGCCTCCACGAAGGCCTGGAGCGCGGCGGCCCCGTCGGACCACCAGACCCCGCTGCCCGCGATGATTACCGGTCGCTCCGCCTTCACCAGCAGCGCGATGGCCTCACGTACCGCGTTCGGATCGCCCAGGCTGCGCGGCGCCGGCTTCCAGGGGCCCAGATAGTGGAGCTGCTCCTCCTCCACCTTCTCGCCCAGGATGTCGCCCGGCATGTCGATGTAGACGGGCCCGGGCCGGCCGCTGGTCGCCTGGCGGAAGGCGGTGTCCACCACGTCGGGGATGCGCCGGGCGTCGTAGATGCGCTCCGTCCACTTGGTGATCGGCTTCATCAGGGCGACCTGGTCGATCTCCTGGAAGGCCTCCATGCCGAGGAACACGCGCGGGCTCGAGCCGCCGATGGCGACGAGCGGGGCGCAGTCGGTGAAGGCATTGGCCACGCCGGTGGCCAGGTTGATGGCGCCGGGACCCGAGCAGCCCATGGCCACGCCGGGGCGCCGCGTCACCCGCGTCCACGCATGCGCGGCCAGGGCCGCCGCCTGCTCGTGGCGCGTGTCGATGGCGCGGATGCCCAGCTTGATGCAGGCGGCCTCGGTCTCGAGCATGGGGCCGCCCATGAGATAGAACATCGTGTCCACGCCCTGCGACCTGAGCGCCTGCGCCAGCACTTCCGATCCCGTGATCGTGGCCATGGCCTGTCCTTTCCTGCTGCCGGTGAGGGGTTGCCGAGAAGATAGCAGATGTAGAATGGGCGCGGGAGGGAAGCACTCATGGCCGACATCCTGTTCAACCCGATGGATCCGGAGTTCGTGGCGGACCCGTACCCGATGTACCACCGCCTGAGGGCCGAGGACCCCGTCCACCACAGCCCGCTCGGCTTCTGGGTGCTGACGCGCTACCCGGACGTGATGGCCATGCTGCGCGACCCGCGCCTCACCAAGGAGCCCATCGCGGCCTTCGTGGCCGCGCGCTTCGGCATGGCGGTGCCGCCGCCGGGCCTGGGCCTCTCTATGCTCGACCGGGACCCGCCGGACCACACGCGACTTCGCGGTCTGGTCAGCAAGGCCTTCACGCCGAAGGCGCTGGAGAGCCTGCGCCCGCACATCCAGCAGATTGTCGACGATCTGCTGGCCCACGCCGCCGGGAAGGGCGAGATAGACCTGATCGAGGAGTTCGCGTACCCGCTCCCGGTCCGGGTCATCTGCGAGATGCTCGGCGTCCCGGTGAAGGACCACGAGCGCTTCAAGGCCTGGGGCCTCGACATCGCCCGCGGCCTCGACGCGATCATGCTGCCGTCCGACTCGGAGGTGGGCAAGCGCAGCGTCTCCGGGCGCCGGGCCCTCGCCGACTACTTCCGCGAGCTGATCGCGGAGCGGCGAGCCGCCCCGCGCGACGACATGCTCTCCGCCCTCATCGCAGCCGAGGAGGCGGGCGACAAGCTCAATGAAGAGGAGCTGCTCGCCACCTGCATCCTGCTGCTGGTGGCCGGCCACGAGACCACCGTGAACCTGATCGGCAACGGCACCCTGGCGCTGCTCCGCCATCCCGACCAGCTCCGGAAGCTGCGCGAGAGGCCCGGCCTCATCGTCACTGCGGTGGAGGAGCTGCTGCGCTTCGACGGGCCGGTGCAGCGCACCGCGCGCATCCCGAGCGAGGACATCACGATCGGCGGCCAGACCATCGGCAAGGGCGAGATGGTGATGCCGTTCCTGGGTGCGGCCGACCGGGACCCCACCCAGTTCCCCGATCCGGACCGCCTCGACATCACGCGCGCCGACAACCGCCACATCGCCTTCGGCATGGGCATCCACTTCTGCCTGGGCGCTCCGCTCGCGCGCCTGGAGGGGCAGATCGCCATCAACACCCTGCTCGCGCGGCTGCCGAGGCTGGCCCTGGCCACCGACCGGCCCCAGTTCCGCCAGAGCCTGACCCTGCGCGGCCTGCAGGCGCTGCCGCTGAGCTTCTAGCGGGCCATGCTGACCCGCTTCGGCGCCGGGTTCCTCGGGCTCGCGCTCCTGGCGCCGCCCGCGCTCGCGCAGGAGGCCCCGCGCTCGCCCACGCCGAAGCCGGTGAAGCTCGCCGCGAAGGTCACCGACGTCGCGGTCGGGCTCGAGCACCCGTGGGGTGTCGAGTTCTTGCCCGACGGGCGCTTCCTCGTCACCGAGCGGCCGGGAAGGCTGCGTGTTGTCAACCGTGATGGGCGCCTCTCGGCGCCCCTGACTGGCGTGCCGGAGGTATACGCGCGCGGGCAGGGCGGGCTGCTCGACGTGGCGCTCAGCCCCGGCTTCGCCCAGGACCGGCTCATCTACCTCTCGTTCGCGGAGCGGGGATCAGGGGGCGCGGGCACCGCGGTCGCGCGCGGGCGCCTGGGCGAGCGCGGCCTCGAGGACACCCAGGTGATCTGGCGCCAGCAGCCGAAGGTGGACGGCTCCTACAACCACTGGGGCTCGCGGCTCGTCTTCCGCCCCGACGGCACGCTGTTCGTGACGCTGGGCGACCGCTTCGTCCATTCCGAGCGTGCCCAGGATCTCTCGACCACCATCGGCAAGATCGTGCGGATCAACCCGGACGGCTCGGTGCCCCGCGACAATCCTTTCGTCGGCCGTTCAGGCGCGCTGCCGGAGATCTGGTCGTACGGCCATCGCAATGTCCAGGCGGCCGTGCTCGACGCCCGCGGCGAGCTGTGGACCGTGGAGCACGGCGCCCGCGGCGGCGACGAGCTGAACAACCCGCAGCCGGGCAAGAACTACGGCTGGCCGGTCATCACCTACGGCGTGGATTACTCGGGTGCGCGCATCGGTATCGGCACGTCGCACCCGGGCATGGAGCAGCCCGTCTACTACTGGGATCCGGTGATCGCCCCCTCGGGCGCGACCTTCTACTCGGGCACCGCGTTTCCCGACTGGCGCGGCGACCTCCTGGTCGGCTCGCTGCGTCCCGGCGCCCTCGTCCGCCTCCGCATCGCCAACGGCCGCGTGACTGTGGAAGAACGCTACCTGGATGAGCTAGGCGAGCGCATCCGCGACGTTCGCGAAGGGCCCGACGGCGCGATCTACCTTCTCACCGACAGCTCTCGAGGCCGCCTGATCCGCGTAGAGCCGGCAGGCCGGTAGCTCCCCCTCACCCTGCCCTCTCCCCCTCCGGGGGAGAGGGTCACTAACGGACTCCCTCTCGCTGCCCTCTCCCCCGGGAGGAAGAGGGCTTACTAGCGGACTCCCTCTCCCTCCTGGGAGGGAGAGGGTTGGGGTGAGGGTGGGCGTCGGCAGGGGCCGCCCCCTGCGACACCCGACGCGCTAGCGAAGCTTGGGCATCACCTGCTCGGCGAACTGTCGCATCACGCGTTCGACTTCGGCGCGGGGCAGCATGGAGCCCTGGTCGAACCAGCAGATGATCTGCGAGAGGCCGAACTCTTCCTTGGCGGCCTGGAAGCGGTCCACCACCTCGGCGGTGTCGCCGAAGACGGCCTGGTCGCGGCAGAACTTGTCGTAGGGGAGGTCGGCGATGGTCTCGCGGATGAACTTCAGCCGGGGCAGGTGGTCGGCGTAGGAGTCGGGCAGGCTGGAGAAGATCGTCTCGAGGTTCTTGTAGTACTGCATCACCCCCGGCCGCATGGCGTCGCGCGCCGCCGCCGATGTCACCCCGATGTGCACCGGCTGCATCAGCGCCATCTGCTCGGCGCCCCACGCGTGCCCGGCCGCGGCGAGCTTGCCGCGGTACGTCGCCATGCACTCGCGGAGCAGCGGCAGCGGGGTGGTGGTGGTGCCCGAGTAGATGGGCACGCCCAGGTCCGCGATGTGGGCGAAGCTCTCCGGGGTGTGGACGGCCACCCGGATGGGCGGGTGTGGGCGCTGGAGCGGCTTCGGTACCACCGAGAGGTTCTCGATCTGGTAGAACTTGCCGTCGTAGCTGAAGCGGTCCTTCGTCCAGGCGAGGCGGATGATGTCGAGGCACTCGGAGAAGCGCGCGCGATTCTCCGAGACCGGCACGCGGAAGCCGTGGAACTGGGTGGGAATGGAACCGCGGCCCACCCCGAACTCGAGCCGACCGCCCGAGAGGATGTCGGCGGTGGCGGCCTGCTCCGCGCAGGCGAGCGGGTGGTGCAGCGGCAGCAGCGTCACCGCGGTGCCGACCCGGATGCGCTTCGTGCGCTGGGCGATCGCGGGCACCGCCATGAGCGGGGTGGAGAGCAGCGAGAAGGCGGCGCCGAAGTGGATCTCGGCCAGCCAGGCCACGTCGAAGCCGAGCGAATCGGCGAGCGTGGCCAGCTCGAGCATCTCGGTGAAGCGCTGGGCGTGCGTCTCGCCGGCCCGCTCCGGCGCCTGGAAGAAGAGGCCGAATCGCATCGGAGGCGGGCCCTCAGGCGCGCGCGAGCGGCCAGCCGAGCCACTCGCAGACGCCGCGCCCCATCACCCACTCGAGGTCTTCGCCCTTGAGCCACGGCAGGTGCTGGGTGAAGAGCGTGATGCACTCGTAGTAGGTGCACGGCATGCGGGTGAGGTCGGTGCCCCAGAACGTGCGCCGCGGGCCGAAGGCGTCCACCAGCCGCCGGATGGCGTCGTGCAGGTCCGGGAACGGGTAGGGCTGGGCCGAGAGCGACACCATGCCCGAGGCCTTCACCGCCACGTTCGGATGCTTGGCCAGCGCGCAGACCGCGGGCAGCTCCTCGAAGACTTTGGGGGCCTTGCCGCGCACGCTGATGCCCACGTGGTCGATCACGAGCTTGAGGCCGGGATGCCGGGTCGCGATGCGATCGAGATGGTCGAGCGCGCCCGGCACGAGCACCATCAGCGGGACGCCCGCCTTCTCCGCGGCCGCCCACAGCCAGTCGGCGGTGCCGTCGGTGAGGAAGTGGCGGTAGTGCTCGTTGTGGAAGGTGAAGCGCATGCCGAGCATGCCGGGCTGCTTCCGCCAGTCCGCCACGCGCGCGCGGCTGGCCTCATCTTGGAGCGCCAGGCGCCCCATGACCGCGAAGCGGTCCGGGTGGCTGCGCGCCGCCTCCAGCGCCATGTCGTTGCGGTCGCCCTCCCACGAGGGCGGCACCAGCACCATGCGGCGCACCTTGGCGAGATCCATCTGGAAGAGCAGCGTCTCCTTGAGGATCTGGTACGGCTTCTGCGCTTCCGGCGCGCGGCCGGCCGGCCACGGCCGGTCCGGGCTCTCCGCGGCCCAGAGATGCACCTGCGAGTCGACGATGTCCATAGGGGTCTCCTGTGGGAGCGGAGTTACCGCGGGGCCTTGAGCCGGAGATCCTCGTACGGTGCCGAGTACGAGAAGCCCTTGATGTGGTCGACGCACGCCTCCTCCACCCGCGGGCCGATGCCCCACAGGAAGGCGAGCTCGTAGACGGGCACGTGCATCACCCGGTCGTGCATGATCTGCTGGATCTGGTGCAGCATGCCCTCGCGCTTCTTGCGGTCCAGCTCGCGGGCCTGGCGCTCGAAGAGCGTCTCGATCTCCGGGACCACGCCGGATGAATAGATGCCGTTCTTGGTCACGTAGACCTCGATGCGGGTGGCCGCGTTGCCGGCGGGCGCGCCCAGGCCCATGATCACGCCCCGGATCTTGTGCTCGCGCCACGCGGTGAGGAAGGCGGCGCGCTCCATGGTGCGCAGCCGCGTCCGGATGCCCGCCGCCTGGAGATAGCCGCCGATCGCCTCGGCCAGCGAGAAGAAGGGCGGAAACGGGGTGAGGTCGCCCGCGTCGAAGCCGTTGGGATAGCCGGCCTCGGCGAGGAGCTTCTTGGCCCGGGCGGGGTCGTAGGCGGGCGGCGGGTAGGCCCGCGCGAAATCGAGGACGCGCGGGATGAGACCCCCGGTCGGATGCGAGAGGCCGAGCGTCTCCGCCTGGTTGAGCGCGTTGCGGTCGAGGGCGTGGCTTGCGGCCAGCCGCACGCGCCGGTCGTGCCACGGCGATTTTGGATCCCACTGCTCGGGCAGGTCGAGGAAGACGACCCCGGGCGGCATGGCGGCGGCCAGGCGCAGCCCCGGCGTGCGCTTGACCTCCTGGGCGGTGGGCCCGCTCAGCAGATAGACGATATCGACGTCGCCCGCCTTGAGCGCGGCGGCGCGCGTGGTCTCGTCGGGCATGCTGCGGAAGACGAGGCGCTTGACCGAGGGGACTTTTCGCCAGTACCCCTCGAAGGCTTCCATGACCAGGTCGATGCCCGGGTTGAAGCTCACCACCTTGTACGGGCCCGCGCCGATGGGCGCCTTCTTGAAGCCGTCCTCGCCCACCTTCTCCACGTACTTCCTGGGGACGATCCACGCCGCCCCGGTGGCGGACGTCCCGTAGAAGGTCATGAAGTCCGGCCACGGCTCCCGGAGGTGAAAGCGCACGCGCCCGGGGTCCACGATCTCGACGTCCCGCACGCGATCCTTGAGCAGCTTGGCGGCGGCGCCCTTGTAGCGCTCGAACGAGAACTTGACGTCGTCCGCGGTCACCGGGTCCCCGTTGTGGAACTTCGCGCCCTTGCGCAGGACGAACTCGTAGGCGAGCCCGTCCTTCGAGACCGTCCAGGACTCGGCCAGGCTCGGGGTATTCTCTCCGCCCGGCATCGGCTTCACCAGGGCGTCGTGCACCGCGTAGAGCACCATGAACGGATTGATGAACGCCTCGGTATCGCTCGGGTCGAGCCAGCGCGGGGCCAGCGTGACGTGGAGGCCCCAGGTGAGCGTCCCCTCGGGCGCGGCGGCCGCAGGCGCGCGGAGCGCGCCGAACAGGAAGAAAACGGTGACGGCGATGAGGGCGTGGCGAAGGAGAAAAGGTCTCATGGGGCCTCCGGGGGCAGCCGGGCGGGGTCGAAGGGATCGAGATCCACCGACGTGGCAACGCCTTCCGTGATGAGCTCGGCCAGCGCCAGCCCGGTGCCCGGCGCGTTCAGCATGCCCCAGGGCCCGTGGCCGGTCGCCACGTACGCGCCCGCCGCGCCGGGGACGCGGCCGATCAGCGGGATGCCGTCGTCGGTGATCGGACGGTAGCAGGCCTGCCGGCGCTCGATGGGCGCGGCGGCCAGCGCGGCGGCCACGCGCCCGGCCGCGCGGGCCAGGGTGGCGCAGCCCGCGTCGCTGACCTCCACGCCCTCCGCGGACTCCGGCAGCGGCTGGCGATCGGCCATCCCGCACACGTAGACGGTGCCGTCGGGACGCGGGATGATCTCGGGCTCGAGCGCGCGGCCGTCGGCTAAGCGATAGTCCATGAAGAGCGCGTGGGCCGGCACGCCCGCCGCGGCCAGCGTCACGCTATAGCCCTTGAGCCCGTGAATGCTCGGCAGGGCGAGGCCCTTCACGCGGCCCGTCCACGGGCCCATGGCGAGGACGACCGCGTCACCCTCGAGCGGTAGGCCGTCCACCGTGACGCCGCTCACCGCGCGGCCGCGCGTGGTCACGCCCTCGACCACGCCCTTCCGCAGCTCGGCCCCGCGCTCCCGGGCCGCGTCGAGCAGCGCGGTGGTGAAGAGGGCGGGGTGGACCTGGGCCGTCGTCTCGGGAGAGCCGAGCGCGCCCGCCACGATGGCGGGGCCGTCGATCCAGCGCGGCGCGGGGATCCGGTGCCCGCCTGCCACCGCCCCCTTCTCGCGCGCGGCCAGCATGTAGGTATCCATCCGACGATAGCCATAGTCTGATCCGAGCTCGCGCGCCAGCTCGGCGTGGAGCGCGAAGCTCACTCGGGCCAGCGGGCCCACCGGGGACCCGTCGCACCAGTCGAGCGCCAGGAAGCCGCCGGACTTGCCGGAGGCCGCGCAGGCCACGCCCGAGCGCTCCACCACGGTGACCGCGACGCCGCGCCGGGCCAGGTAGTAGGCCACCGCGGCGCCCATCACGCCGGCGCCACAGACGATGACATGCCGAGGAGGGGTCATGGCCGGTCGGGGCACAGGGTAGTACAATCCCCCGCGAACCCCCAGCCCAATCGCCAGCCCAATCGAAGGAGGGCTTCTCATGGACTACGGCGCCGTCATGTTCCCCACCGAGTACTCGATCGCCCCGGACGAGCTGGCGCGCGCCCTCGAGGAGCGCGGCTTCGAATCGGTGTGGTTCCCCGAGCACACGCATATCCCGGCGAGCCGCCGGAGCCCGTGGCCGGGCGGGGGCGAGCTGCCCCGCGACTACTGGTCGGCCTACGATCCGTTCATCGCGCTCATGGCCGCCGCCGGCGCCACGAAGCGCCTCAAGCTCGGCACCGGCATCTGCCTCGTGATCGAGCGCGATCCGATCGTCACCGCCAAGGAGGTGGCCACGCTCGACCGCCTCTCGGGGGGCCGCGTGCTCTTCGGCATCGGCGGCGGCTGGAACGCCGAGGAGATGGAGCACCACGGCACCGCGTGGAAGAGCCGCTGGCGGCTGTTCCGTGAGCGGGTGCTCGCCATGAAGACGATCTGGACGGAGCGCGAGGCGAGCTACCAGGGCGAGTTCGTGCGCTTCGACAAGATCTGGGCCGATCCCAAGCCCCTGCAGAAGCCACACCCGCCGATCTTCATCGGCGGGGACGGGGAGAAGACCTTCGACCGCGTCGTCGAATTCGGCGACGGCTGGATGCCGATCATGCGCCCGCACGCCAACCCGGTGGAGAAGATCCCCGCGCTGCGCGAGCGGTTGAAGACGGCCGGCCGGGATCCGAAGTCGGTGCCGGTGTCCATCTTCTTCGCGCCGCCCAAGCGGGAGGCGCTCGCCGCGCTCGCGGCCGCCGGGGTGGAGCGCGCGATCTTCGGCCTTGCCTCGGCGCCCCGCGACGAGGTGCTGCCGAAGCTCGACGCCTACGCGGCGGTGATGCGCGCCTGACCGTTCGGGGCGACCAGGATCTTGCCGCCGCGCTCGCCGCGCTCGGCGTGCGCCACCGCCGCCTGGATGTCCTCGATCGGGTAGATCCGCTCGACGGGGGCGGTGAGGAGCCCCTTGCCGACCTGCTCGCCCAGCTCCGCGTAGATCGCCCGGATCTGGGCGAGTGAGCGGGTGGCGAGGGCGCGCCCGAGGATGAAGCCGACCAGGGTCTGCGCGTCGCCGACCAGCTTGCCCCGCGGCATGATCGGGTCCTCGCCGCTCATCGAGCCGTAGTTGCAGACCACGCCGCCCTCGCCGACGCAGGTCGAGATCCGCGCGGTGGCCCGGCCGGAGACCGCGTCGATGCCGAGCCGGATGGAGGCGCCGCCGGTCCGGGCTCGGACGGCCTCCGCCACGTCCGGGCCGTCCATCACGCAGACGTCCGCGCCGAGCGCGGTGAGCTCGGCGAAGAGGGACTCGCGCCGTACCACGTTCACGGTCCGCACGCCGCGGGCCCGCGCCAGGCGGATCACGAAGCGGCCGACCGCGGAGTTCGCCACGTTCTGGATGATCCAGTCGCCCGGCCGGAGAGGGACGAGGTCGGAGAGCAGCAGGAGCGCGGTGGGCGGGTTGATGCGGAGCATGGCGGCCTGGAGGCCGTCGAGGCCCGCGGGCACCGGGATGACGTCGTCGCCCTTCACGCGGCGGCGCTGCACCCAGTTCTCGCGCTGCAGGTTGATCACCCGATCGCCCGGCTTGACGTGCGAGACGCCGGCGCCGACCGCGGCCACGCGCCCGACGCACTCGGCGCCGATCCCGGCCGGCAACGCGGGCCGCAGGCGATAAGTCCCGCGGCACATCGAGAGATCCGCCGGGTTGATCGGAAAGGCGAGCACGTCGAAGACGACCTCGCCCGCCGTGGGCGTGCCGACGTCCGGGACGTCCACGCAGCGGACCGCCTCCGCGGGGGCCCCGTAGCGCTCGAGCAGGACCTGCTTCATCGCGTCGCGGGCTCCGCGGGATCACCCGCGATGGTGGTCCGCTGCATGAGCCGCTGGTTGCGCGCGGTGTCGTAGGGAACGTCCACGCAGCGGACCGCCTCCGCGGGGGAACCGTAGCGCTCGAGCAGGACCTGCTTCATCGCGCCACCGGCTCCGCGGGATCACCCGCGATCGTGGTCCGCTGCATGAGCCGCTGGTAACGCGCGGTGTCGTAGGGGACGTCCACGCAGCGCACCGCCTCCGCGGGGGAACCGTAGCGCTCGAGCAGGACCTGCTTCATCGCGCCACGGGCTCCGCGGGATCACCCGCGATGGTGGTCCGCTGCATGAGGCGCTGATGGCGCGCGGTGTCGTAGGGGGTGGCGCGGTGGAGCACGCAGCGATTGTCCCAGATCACGAGGTCGCCCTCCTGCCACTCGTGCCGGTACACGAACTCGGGCCGGGTGACGTGATCCAGCAGGGCCCGCAACAGCACGCGGCCCTCGTCGATCGGCAGGCCTTCCACGTGGGAGGCGTGCGCGCCCAGGAAGAGGGCGCGGCGGCCGTTCATCGGATTGGCGCGCACGAGCCGATGGCGCACCGGCGGATACACCGCGCGCTCCTCGGCGGTGAAGAAGCCCGGCCGGACCTGGTCGCGCGACCAGGCGAAATCGTGCACCACGATCGCGTGCTCCGCCCGCCGCTTCAGATCCTCGGGCAGCGAGGGGTAGGCGGCGCGCGCGCTCGCGAACTCGGTGGCGCCGCCCTCGGGCGGCACGATGCGCCCGGAGAGGAGCGAGCAGAGCGAGGGCACCGGCTTGAAGGAGCTGTCGCTGTGCCAGAACATGTTCGCGAGCTGGTAGATCATCCGCCGGTCCTCGACCGGGATGACCTCACCCGTCTTGATGTCGAGGTTCGACTGGCGCGCGAAGGGGGTGCCCGCGGCCGGGTTCATGCTGCGGGTGACCTCGAGCGCGCCGAAGCGCAGGCTGAAGGCGACCTGCGTCTCGTCATCGAGCGCGGCGCCGCGGAAGAGGAGCACGGAGTGCTCGTCGAAGGCGGCGCGGATGGCCGCCCACGTGGCGTCGTCGAGCGGGCGGCCGATGTCGGCGCCGTCGATCCGCGCGGCGAAGCCCGGGCTGAGGTGGGTCACCGTGATCGGCATGTCAGGCCTCCCATCGCCCGAAGATCGCCTTCAGCTCCTTGCTCGGAACGGTATCGCGCATCCAGGTGAACCCGCCGCGCTCGGCCATCTCGCGGGCGCCCTCGAGGAAGGCGGCGAGGGCCAGACGGGAGAGCGCGCCGCCCACGCTGATCCGCTTCACGCCGACCGCGGCGAGCTGGGCCACGGTCAGGTCCGGGTCCGCCGCGCTCATCACCACGTTGACCGGCTTGGTCACCGACGACACCACGGTCTGAATCGTGGCGAGGTCCCGCACGCCGGGCGCGTAGAGCACGTCGGCGCCCGCCCGCTCGAAGGCCTGCAGGCGGCGGATGGTGTCGTCGAGGTCGGGGCGGCCGTGCAGCAGGTTCTCGGCCCGCGCGGTCAGCATGAACGGGACGGGCAGGGCGCGCGCCACCTCGACCGCGGCCTGCACACGCTCGACCGCGTGCTGGAACTCGTAGATCGGCCGGTCGGGCTCGCCGGTGGCGTCCTCGATCGAGCCGCCGGAGACCCCCGCGCCCGCGGCGAGCCGGATGATCTCGGCGGCGGCGCGCGGCTCGTGGGCGTAGCCGTTCTCCAGATCCGCGTTGACCGGCAGGTCGGTGGCCGCCGCGATCACCCGGCAGTTCTCGATCACCTGGGCGCGGCTCACCCCGTTGGTGCCGTCCACGCGCCCGAGCGAGTTGGCGAGGCCGAGGCTGGTGGTGGCGAGCGCCTCGAAGCCCAGCGAGGCGAGGAGCCGCGCGGTGCCCGCGTCCCACGGGTTCGGGATCATGAAGGCGCCGGGCCGCTCGTGCAGCGCGCGGAAGGCGGCCGCCTTCTCCACGGGGGTCTTCATGAGGAGCTCCTCTTACGTCTTCTCGAAGTCGATCCGCTCGTACACCGGCAGCTTCTGAAGGTAGCGGCGCAGGCAGTCGAGCCCCATCTCGACTGCGCCCAGGCGCACCCACTCGCGCCCGCCGAGGATACGGGCCTTGCGCGAGGCCACGTCCTGCTCGGTAGCGATGGCGAGACAGATGGTGCCGCCGAACTCGATGCGGTCGGGGCCGTCGTCGAGGTCGATCAATACCGCGAGCGCGTGGGTGGCGCCGGTCTGGCGCAGGACCGCTCGGGCCACCGTCTCCGCGACTTGCGGGGTGAGCGGGCCGTCGGGCGGGGCGCCCGGGAGCCCGACCGCGGCCCACACCTCCGGCAGGGCGCGCGCGATGACTCCACGACGGAAGACGGGGTCAGCGCCGGGCAGGTGGGCGAGCCGCGCCGCCATCTGCCCGCTCGTGAACGTCTCGACCAGCGAGAGCGTCGCCTGCTGCGCCTGGAGCTCCTTCAAGATCACGCCCTCGAGGGTCTGGTCGTCCTCGCCCAGGATGAAGTTGCCGACGCGCTTGCGCACCTCGCGCTCGACCGGCTCGAGCTTGCGGCGGATGTCCTCCATGTCCCGGCCGCGCGCGGTCAGCTTGGTCTCGAGCTGCGGGTAGTGGGCGCGGAAGCCGAGCTTCACGCTGCCGTCCGGCACCAGCGCCTCCACGCCGGAGAGCAGCGAGTCCACGTGCGACTCCCCGAGGCCGTAGGAGTGGAAGCGCTTCAGGAAGATCGCGCCGGGCAGGCCGGCCTTGGCGAGCAGGCGCGGGACGATCTGCTCCTCCAGCATCCGGCGCAGCTCGCGCGGGACGCCGGGGGTGAAGTAGAAGCGCGCCCGGCCGATGTCCAGCGCGAAGCCGCAGGCGGTCCCGATCGGGTTGTCGATCACCTCCGCGGTGGTCGGCAGCATGGCCTGCTTGCGGTTGTTGGGGGGCATCACCCGGCTCCGGCGCTGGAAGAAGTCCTCCATGCGCTTGAGCCAGTCCTCGTTGAGCGCCAGGTCCACCCCGGCGGCCTTGGCCGCGATCTCCTGCGAGAGATCGTCCACCGTGGGCCCGAGGCCGCCGTTGACGATGACCGCGTCGGCGCGCTCGCCCGCCAGCTGGAAGGCGCGCAGCAGGTTCTCCCGATCGTCGCCGACCGTGGTCTCCCACTGCACGGAGAGCCCAACATCCTCCAGCTTCTGGGTGACATAGCTGAAATTGGTGTTGACGATCTTCCCCGTCAGCACCTCGTCGCCCGTGCAAATCACCTCGATGTGCAAGCTCATCTCGAGTTCCTCATTGCGAGTTCCTCATTCCCGCGGGGTGGGGGTGGGGACTCCCTCCCGGGAGCACGCTGACCCGCGACCCGCTATCTGCACTCAATCGAGCCACGAGATGGAGCCGCGCGGCTTCGGCAACGCGCAGAAGACACGGCTCCCGGGAGGGAGTCCCCAC
>DASQAL010000121.1:0-10453 GCA_035635775.1 Candidatus Acidiferrum sp. | reverse complement strand
GGCCACTATCTCCTGTTCCCCGCGCGCCGACTTGCCCCAAATGGGCTCGCGGCGTGGGCCGAAGTGCTCGAGCGTGGCTACGAGGGTTTGATAGCCAAGGATCCGGCGTCGCCCTACGTCGGCGGGCGGACACGGGCGTGGCTGAAGGTCAAGCAGCCGAAGTAACGCGGGGGCGAGTGCGGGCGGGAGCCGGGCGTGATCGCTGGCGGCCTCCTCGCGCGCGGGCGTTCCGCGGTCGACCGCGATGAGCCTGATCGGGCACAAGACCGAGGTCATGTACCGTCGCTACTCCAGCGTGGACACTGCGATGCAAAGTGAGGCCGCGGCCCTGCTCTCGAGCTACCACGAGAGCCAGCTGGGCACGGTTCTTGGCACGGCGGCCCCCCGCAAGGTGGCCCGCCGCGCGTAACGTAGTAGAATCATTCGATGCGAGAGTGGCGGAACTGGCAGACGCGCTGGACTTAGGATCCAGAGGGGCAACCCGTGGGGGTTCAACTCCCCCCTCTCGCACCAGAACCCTGGGAGTCGTCATGAAGGTGGAACGGCCATGAAGGTGGACATCGAAGAGCTGGGGGCCTGCAAGCGGCGGCTGCAGGTCGAGGAAGCCCCCGAGGTCGTCTCGAAGGCCTGGGAGCAGGCCTTCGATCGCGTGCAGCGCGAGGCGAAGCTTCCCGGATTCCGCAAGGGCAAGGTCCCGCGCAGCATGATCAAGCTGCACTTCGCGGACGACGTGCGCCAGGAAGTGGCCCGCCGCCTGATCCCCGACGTCTACCGCCAGGCCCTCGCCGAGACGCGCATCGAGCCGGTGGAGGAGCCCGATCTGCAGGAGGTCACGCTCGAGGAGAACGCGGCCCTGAAGTTCGCCGCGGTGGTCGAGGTCAAGCCCGTCATCGCCCTCGGCGCCTATACCGGCCTCGCGGTCGAGCACACGCCCAAGCCCTTCGCCGAGACCGAGGTGGACGAGGCACTCACCGCGCTGCAGGAGCAGCACGCGGAGTACCGCTCGGTCGAGCGGGCCGCCGATCCCGGCGACCTCGTGATCGTGGACTACACGCTCACCCCCGAGGGACAGGAGCCCCGCTCCGAGACCGGCTACGGCTTCGTCATCGGTGGCGGCAGCGTGCTGCCCGAGATGGAGGAGGCGGTGATCGGCCTGACCGCGGGGGGCTCGCGCCAGACGCGGGTGCACTTCGCCGACGACCATCGCAACGAGGCGCTGCGGGGCAAGTCGGCCGAGGCCAGCGTGACGGTGACCGAGGTGAAGGAGAAGGTGCTGCCCGCGCTGGACGACGAATTCGCCAAGAGCGTGGGCGGCACCTTCGAGACGCTGGACGCCCTCCGGGCCGAGATCCGCACCGGGCTCGCGGCGCGACGCGACGCGGACAACCGCCGCGCGCTGGAGACCG
Organism: Candidatus Acidiferrum sp.; assembly: GCA_035635775.1. GTDB lineage: Bacteria > Methylomirabilota > Methylomirabilia > Rokubacteriales > CSP1-6 > CAMLFJ01. The sequence goes on along the minus strand of DASQAL010000121.1, from coordinate 9,047 downwards.
CGGTGCTCGACGCGGTCATGGCCGGCCACACCTTCGAGGTGCCGGAGGCGCTCATCCTGCGCCAGGTGGGGCACCAGATCGAGCACGCCCGGGAGCACATGCGCCGGCAGGGGGTGGACCCGGACAAGGTGCCGTGGGACTACAAGAAGCTGCTGGAGGACCTGCGTCCCGGGGCCGAGAAGGCGGTCAAGCGCGCCCTGCTCATCGAGGCCATCGCGGAGAAAGAGGGCCTCGCCGCGGCCGACGCGGACGTGGACGCCGAGGTCGAGCGCGTGGCCCAGGCCAGCCAGCGGCCGGCGCCCGCCGTCCACCGGATGCTCGAGCAGAGCGGCGACCTGGAGGGGATTCGACACTCCCTGGGCGAGCGCCGGACCATCGATTTCCTCATCGAAAAGAATCAGGCTAAGACCGGCTGAGGTACACTACGAGCATGGCAAGGAGGCGCCCGATGGGATTGGTCCCGATGGTGGTGGAGCAGACTCCGCGTGGCGAGCGGGCGTTCGACATCTTCTCCCGGCTCCTCAAGGAGCGGATCATCTTCCTCCCGACCTATATCGAGGACGAGATCGCCAACCTGGTCATCGCCCAGATGCTGTTCCTGGAGGCGGAGGACCCGGACAAGGATATCTACCTCTACGTCAACTCGCCCGGTGGCTCGGTGACCGCGGGCATGGCCATCTATGACACGATGCAGTACGTGAAGCCGGCCATCTCGACCATCTGCATGGGCCAGGCCGCCTCGATGGGCGCGCTGCTGCTGGCCGCGGGCGGGAAGGGCAAGCGCTTCGCGCTGCCCCACGCGCGCATCATGATCCACCAGCCGCTGGGCGGCGTGCAAGGCCAGGCCACCGACATCGACATCCAGGCCAGGGAGATCCTCCGGATGCGCGAGGAGCTGAACCGCATCCTGGTGCACCACACCGGCCAGTCCATGGAGAAGATCCAGAAGGACACCGACCGCGACTTCTTCATGACCGCCGAGCAGGCCAAGGAATACCGGATCGTGGACGAGGTGATCTCCTCCAAGCCGACCACGCGGTCCGTCGCCGAAGTGGTCGTCACCGCCAAGTAAGGACCGGCCATGGCCCGCACGCGAGAAGGCGGCGGCGCACTCAAGTGCTCGTTCTGTGGCAAGAGCCAGAACGACGTCCGCAAGCTGATCGCGGGGCCGACCGTCTACATCTGCGATGAGTGCATCGAGCTCTGCAACGACATCATCGCGGAGGAGTGGGAGGAGGAGAAGAGCCGGGAGCTGCGGAGCCTCCCCAAGCCCGCCGAGATCAAGAACGTGCTCGACCAGTACGTGGTCGGCCAGGAGCGGGCCAAGAAGGTCCTCGCCGTCGCGGTCCACAACCACTACAAGCGCATCGAGGCCGGCTCCGAGTCCGGCGACGTGGAGCTGCAGAAGGCCAATATCCTCCTGATCGGCCCCACCGGCTCCGGCAAGACCCTCCTCGCCCAGACCCTCGCCAAGATGCTCCACGTGCCGTTCACCATCGCCGACGCCACTACTCTGACCGAGGCCGGCTACGTGGGCGAGGACGTGGAGAACATCATTCTCCGATTGCTGCAGGCCGCGGACTACGACGTGGAGCGGGCCCAGCGCGGCATCGTTTACATCGACGAGATCGACAAGATCGCGCGCAAATCGGAGAATCCGTCCATCACCCGGGACGTCTCGGGCGAGGGCGTGCAGCAGGCCCTGCTCAAGATCCTGGAGGGCACGGTGGCCAACGTCCCGCCGCAGGGCGGGCGCAAGCATCCCCACCAGGAGTTCATCCAGGTGGACACCACCAACGTCCTCTTCGTCTGCGGTGGCGCCTTCGTGGGCGTCGAGAAGCTCGTGGAGGGACGGGTGGGCAAGACCGGCATCGGCTTCGGGGCCGAGATCAAGAGCCGTGAGGACCGCCGGGTGGGCGAGCTGCTCGCCCTGATCCAGCCCGAGGACCTGCTCAAGTACGGGCTCATCCCCGAGTTCGTGGGCCGCCTGCCGGTGGTCGCCACGCTCCACGACCTGGACGAGCCGGCGCTGGTGCGCATCCTGCGCGAGCCGAAGAACGCGATCCTCAAGCAGTACCAGAAGTACTTCGAGCTCGAGAAGGTGCGGCTCAAGTTCACCGACGACGCGGTGGCCGCGGTGGCCCGCGAGGCGATGAAGCGCGGCACCGGCGCGCGGGGCCTGCGCGCGGTGCTGGAGGAGGTCATGCTCGAGGTGATGTACGAGCTGCCCTCGCTGCCCGCGCTGAAGGAATGCATCATCACCCGCGAAGTGATCCTCAACAAGGATCGCCCCATCCTCATCTCCGAGCAGAAGGAGCAGTCCGCGTAGCTCTCTTCACCCTCTCCCCGGTGGGGAGAGGGCAGGGTGAGGGGCTCTCCGATGACATCGCTCCGAGCCGCCCTCTGTTTCGTTCTGCTGTTCCCGCTCAGTACCGCCGCCGCCCAGCCCGTCGCGCTCGATGACTACCTTCAGATGCGCCGTTCCCTGGAGGCGGCCCGGGACGGCGCCGCGCGCGCCGCGCTCGAGCAACAGGCGGCCGCGGCCCTCGACGCGCTGCTGGGCGCGGCCCGCCGCAGCTCGCGCCTCGTGATCCTGACGGAGCGCCGGGGCGGATTCGAGACGGGGCCCGCGCTCGAGACGGCCCGGCTCGTGGCCCGCGAGGGGCGCGTCACCCTGGAGGCGCTGGCGGGCCCGCGGCCGCAGTCGCCCGACTGGGAGCGGGCGGGCGTGGTGGAGATGGGCGCCTACCTGGCGGTCCTGGACCGGCTGCTGCGCGACCCGGCGCTGGCCGGCGACTGGCCCGCGCCGCGCTTCGACCCGAACGCCCCCGGTCCGCGCCGGGCGATCGTGGTGCAGCTGGTGATCGGGGAAAACGAGCGGGAGATGCAGGCGCTCGACGGCCCGCCCTACGAGCGGCTCGCCGCGCTGGCGGGCGCGCTCCTGGAATTCTGCCGCTCCGTGCCTCTTCGCCCGGTCCCCTGACCGATGGCCGGCACCCTCTACGTGGTGGCGACGCCCCTCGGCAACCTCGAGGACATCACGCTGCGCGCGCTCCGCGTCCTGAAGGAGGTCGCGCTCATCGCCTGCGAGGACACCCGCCGCACCCGCATCCTCCTCACCTACTTCGGCATCCACGTGCCGGTCACGAGCTACTTCGAGCACAACAAGCGGCTAAAGGGGACCCGCCTGCTCGAGACGCTCCAGGCCGGCCAGTCGGTGGCCCTCGTCACCGACGCGGGCACCCCCGGCATCTCGGACCCGGGCTTCCTGCTCGTCAAGCAAGCGCGGGAGGCCGGCATCCCGGTGGTGCCGGTGCCGGGCCCGTCGGCGGTGGTGGCGGCTCTTTCCGCGGCCGGGGTGCCGGCCGACCGGTTCCTCTTCGACGGGTTCCTGCCCGTGAAGCCGGGCCGGCGCGTGCACCGGCTGGAGGCCCTGCGCGATCTCGAGCTGACCGTGGTCTGCTACGAGTCGCCGCACCGCATCCTCGCCGCGCTGGAGGCGATCGTGCAGGTCTTCGGGGAGCGGGAGATCGTGGTGGCGCGGGAGATGACCAAGCAGTTCGAGGAGATCGTCCGCGGCCCCGCGGCGGCGCTCCGGGAGCGCTTCGCGGCGGGGACGGCGCGGGGCGAGTTCACGGTGATCATTCCATTCCCCCCACCCATTTCATTCCCCCCACCCACTCCCTCCCCCCGGTTCGAGTAGGCAGGTTCTTCCCGCCGCCCCCGGACGTATCCCGTATACTAAGGGGCCATGTTGATCCCCAAGGCCCTCACCATCGCCGGCTCGGATTCCGGCGGCGGGGCGGGAATCCAGGCGGATCTCAAGACGTTCTCGGCGTTCCGGGTGTTCGGCATGTCGGTGATCACCGCGGTGACGGCGCAGAACTCGCTCGGGGTCCAGGGTGTGGAGAACCTGCCACCCGCCTTCGTGGCGCAGCAGCTCCGCTCCGTCCTGGAGGACTTCGGCGCCGACGCGGCCAAGTGCGGGATGCTCTCGACCGCGCCCATCATCGAAGCGGTGGCGGCGGGGCTCACCGAGCGCCGGATCGAGAAGCTGGTGGTGGATCCGGTCATGGTCGCCAAATCGGGCGACCGGCTGCTGGAGCCCGACGCCCGCGCGGCCCTCGCCGACCGCATCCTGCCGCTGGCCCTGCTGGTCACCCCCAATCTGCCGGAGGCGGAGGTGCTCGCCGGGATGCGGGTCGCCGAGCCCGAGGACATGGAAGAGGCGGCCCGACGCATCCACACGATGGGCCCGCGGTACGTGCTCGTGAAGGGGGGCCACCTCAAGGGCGACGCGACCGACCTGCTCTGGAACGGGCGTGACTTCACCCGATTTTCGACGCCGCGCATAGACTCGCAGAACACCCACGGCACCGGCTGCACCTTCTCGGCCGCCATCGTGGCCGGGCTCGCGCGCGGCCAGGCGCTCGGCGACGCGATCCGGTCGGCCAAGGCGTACGTGACGCGGGCGATCCGCGAGGGCTTTCAGGCGGGCCGCGGGGTGGGTCAGCTCCGCCATTTCATCCCGGACTGGTGATGAGCGAGCCCGAGCCGAACCCCAGCCCCGACGTCGCGGGGGCCGATGAGCAGGGCAAGATGTCGTTCTTCGACCACCTGACGGAGCTGCGCACCCGCATCGTCTGGAGCCTCATCCCCGCCGCGGTCGGACTCGGCATCGCGCTGTACTTCACCAGCAACGTGATGAAGTTCCTCATGCGGCACCTCACGACCGAGCTGGTCTTCACCACGCCCACCGAGGCCTTCTGGACGTACATGAAGGTGGCCATGATCCTGGGCCTGTTCATCGCGATGCCGATCATCCTCTGGAACGTGTGGGCTTTCGTGGCCCCCGGCCTGCACAAGCACGAGCGCAAGTACGCGGCGCCCTTCGTGATCGTGGGCTCGCTGCTCTTCATCGGGGGCGGCGCTTTCGCGCTCTTCGTGATCGTGCCCTTCGCGATGACCTTCCTGGTGACCTTCGGGCAGGAGCAGGGCCTCAAACCCATGATCACGATCTCGAGCTACATCGACTTCATCCTGAAGTTCACGCTGGCCTTCGGGGTGGTGTTCGAGATGCCGGTGGTGATCACGCTCCTGTCCATGCTCGGCATCGTGACGCCCCAGTTCCTGTCCAAGAACCGGAAGTACGCGATCCTGATCAACTTCATCATCGCGGCCGTCCTGACCCCGACCCCCGACGTCGTGAACCAGTCCCTGATGGCGGGCCCGCTCATCATCCTGTACGAGATCGGCATCATCTGCGCCCGCGTGGTCGGGCGGAAGAAGGCCAAGGCGGCGGCGACCCAGGAGGCCGCGAAGTGACCCCGCTCTCGTTCTCCTCGCTGGACCTGCCCGGGCCGGTGCGCCGCGGCATCGAGGACGCGGGCTTCGTCGCCACCACCGCCATCCAGGAGGCGGCCCTGCCGCTCGCCCTGCGGGGCAAGGACGTGGCCGGCCAGTCCCAGACCGGCACCGGCAAGACCGCCGCTTTCCTGATCGCGGCCTTCACGCGCTGCCTGACCCACCCCGCGCCCGCCCGCAGCGGGGCGACCGCGCCCCGCGTGCTCATCATCGCCCCCACCCGCGAGCTGGTGGTGCAGATCGAGGCGGACGCGCGGCTGCTCGGCTCGCACACCGGCCTGCGCATCCTCTCGGTCTACGGGGGCATCGACTACAACAAGCAGCGCGAGGACCTCCGGGAGGGCTGCGACGTGCTGGTCGGCACGCCGGGCCGGCTCATCGACTATCTGAAGCAGCACGTGTGGTCGCCGGGGCGCGTCGAGGTGCTGGTCATCGACGAGGCCGACCGGATGTTCGACATGGGCTTCATCGCCGACCTCCGCTTCATCCTGCGGCGGCTGCCCAAGCCGGAGAAGCGGCAGTCGTTCCTGTTCTCGGCCACGCTGTCGTTCCGGGTGCTGGAGCTGACCTGGGAGTTCATGAACAATCCGGCCCAGATCAGCATCACCCCGCAGCAGAAGACGGTGGAGAAGGCGGAGCAGGTGCTCTACCACGTCGGCCGGGAGGAGAAGTTCAACCTCCTGCTGGGGCTCCTGCGCCGCGAGGGCGGCAGCCGCATCCTGATCTTCTCGAACACGCGCGAGGAAGCGCGGCGGCTCGAGGACCGCCTGGGGCGGAACGGCTGGCAGGCCCGGGCGCTGACCGGGGACGTGGACCAGAAGAAGCGGCTCAAGATCCTCAACGATTTCAAGGATGGGCAGCTCCCGATCCTCGTCGCCACCGACGTGGCGTCCCGCGGCCTGCACATCGAGGGCGTGAGCCACGTCGTCAACTGGGACATGCCGCAGGACGCCGAGGACTACGTGCACCGAATCGGCCGCACCGCGCGGGCGGGTGCCGCCGGCAAGGCGATCAGCATGGTGGACGAGGCGGGAGCGCTCGCGCTCGAGCCCATCGAGAAGTTCATCGGCCAGAAGATCCACGTGGACTGGGCGGAGGACGCGCTCTACCTGCCCGAGATCAAGCCCACCAGCGAGGAGCGTCGCCGCTACGCCGAGGAAAAGCGCCAGCGCATGGCGGCCCGCGGCGGCGGGCGGGGCGGCGGCCCGGGGCGTCCGGGCGGCGGCGGGGGTGGGGGCGGCCGGCGCGACGGGCGCAGCTCCGGACGCGGCCCGCGCCGCTAGACCTCTAACCCTCTCCCCGCTGGGGAGAGGGCAGGGTGAGGGGCCGCGTCATTCGGAGATGAGATGAGCGGCCCCCACGTCGATCTGAAGCTCCCCGATCGCGAGCGCGCTCTTCTCCGGCCGCTCGTCGCGCCCTGGCACGATCTCCTCTACGCGCCCGGTCCCGGCTTCACCTCCCCGCTCGACCCCGGCGCGTACCGCACGAGCGTCGTGATCGTCCCCGCCGCCGGCCCCGCGATCCGTGTCGCCTCGGTGGTCACGCCGGCTTTCGGCGGCGAGCTCTGCCGCCTGCGGCTCGAGGCGCTTCCTCACGCTCCGCCGCCGAGCCTCGGCTCCTTCTTCCATCCCTCCCGCACCGGCACCATCTACGCGCTGACTCCCGAGCGGGGCGCCGCCGCCGCGCAGGCTCCGGAGCGGGCGGAGTGGCGCTACGAAGGCGTGTCGCTGGCGCCCCGACTCGGGCGCATCAGCGGCATGCGCTTGCTGCGGGAGCGCGGGCGTGTCGGGGACTGCTCCTGGCAAGCGGACCGCGGGCTCGCCCTCACCGGCGCCGACGGCGCCCTGAGCCTGGTGCTTGCCGTGGCGGAGCCGGCGGAGGCGGCGCTGTTTCTCCCGTCGCCCGGCCTCTACCGGGCGCTGCTCGACCCCGCGGCCACGCCCAAGCCCGGCGTCACCGTGCGCGACCTGCTCGGCCACGGCGACCGCGACGACGGCGTCGAGACCACGATCGAGCTGCTCCCGCTCCCCTGAACCCGGGCGCGCGCGGCTCGGTCACGACGGGTGGCAGGCCCGGCGCGGCAGGTGTAGGGTGACCGGAGAATCCGTGACCACCCTTTCGACGAGGAGGAATTCATGGCGACCAAGACGGTAGCGAGCAAGTCCGACAAGGTGAAGGCGATTCCCGACGGATACCACTCGGTCACGCCGTACCTGATCATCGACGGCGCGGCCCGGGCGCTCGATTTCTACAAGCGCGCCTTCGATGCGAAGGAGCTGATGCGCATCCCGGCGCCCAACGACAAGATCGGGCACGCCGAGATCCGGATCGGCGACTCGGTGATCATGCTGGCCGATGAACATCCCGAGATGGACGCGCGGAGCCCCGCGCATTTCGGCGGCTCACCGGTCAGCATCATGGTGTACCTGGAGGACGTGGACAAGCAGTTCAAGCAGGCCATCGCGGCCGGGGCCACCGCGGTCCGGCCGATCGCGGACCAGTTCTACGGCGACCGGTCGGGCACCCTCAAGGACCCCTTCGGCCACAGCTGGCACCTCTCCACGCACAAGGAAGACGTCAGCATGGAAGAAATGAACCGCCGCATGGCCGCCCTGAAGAAATAGGGGGTCAGGTCTTGAAATACGACATTTGCCGGCTGGATGGTGTCCTCTAGCAGGCACACTTGAGCGCGCGGAGCGCGGAGCGGTAGCGTGGGCGCATGGCGCGGCCGCTCCGCCTCCAATTTCCCGGCGGCATCTACCATGTCACATCGCGTGGCAACGACCGTCGGCCGATCTTCGAAGACGACGACGACCGCGCGCGCTTCCTCATCGTGCTGGCGTCGATCGTGGCCCGCTATCACGTGCTCTGCCATGCGTACTGCCTGATGGGCAACCACTATCATCTGCTGCTCGAAACGCCCGAGGCGAATCTCTCGCTTGCCATGCGGCAGCTCAACGGGGTGTACACGCAGCGGTTCAATCGCCGGCACGAGCGCTGCGGTCACCTGTTGCAGGGCCGCTTCGGGGCCCAGCTCGTCGCGCAGGACGCCTATCTCTGGGAGGTCTGCCGCTATATCGTGCTCAATCCGGTGCGTGCAGGGCTGGTCGCGCATCCGCGCCAGTGGCGATGGAGCAGCTTCGGCGCGACGGCCGGCGAGACGACCGCACCCGGGTTCTTGACGATGGACTGGGTTCAGGCGCTTGGTGGCGCAAAGACTCGAGGCGAAGCGGTCGAGCGATACACCGCGTTCATCGAGGCAGGGATCGAGCAGAAGGAGATGCCGTTGGACCGGTTCAGATCCAAGATCGCGGTGGGCGACGAGGCCTACCTGACCGGGCGTGGGGAGCGATGCCGCCGCGCAACCTCGTCAGTGGAAATCCCTCGCGCCCAGCGCTTTGCGGGCCGACCGACCCTGAGTGACCTGTTCCGCGGGGTAGCGTCGAAGGCTGAGCGCAATGCGTGCGCCGTCGTCGCGGTGTGTGATCACGGCTACCCGATTCGAGAGGTCGCGGAGTTCCTCGGCCGCCACTACGCGACGGTAAGCCGTGTCCTCACGCAGGCGGGCAGACAGGGCTCCAGGCCCGGAATGTCGTAATTCAAGACCTGACCCCGAGCTAGAAGCGGCGGCGGCCGCTGAGGGACTTCTTGCGGAGGCGGAGGGACTTCGGAGTGACCTCGAG
>DASQAL010000120.1:0-1892 GCA_035635775.1 Candidatus Acidiferrum sp. | reverse complement strand
GACCATCGAGCGCCTCGGGCTCGTCGGGGAGAAGCTCCTGGGCGGCGGCGATCCCGCGCGCGTGCTCTACAGCGTCACGATCTACGAGCGCGGCCCCCACGCCAACCGGGTCCGCATCCAGACCGACAACCTCGACCAGCCCCTCGACATCAACGGCGGCGCGCGGATCGATCTCGGCTCCACCGCCAAGCTCCGCACCTTGATCTCGTATCTCGAGGCGGTCGCCGCGCTGCACGACCGGTACGCCCGCCTCGAGCCGGCCGGGCTGGCCGCGGCGCGCCCGCACCCGAAGGACCGCCTGGGCGCGTGGGCGATCGAGTACCTCGCCGCCGCGCGCGGCACCGACAGGAGCCTGCAGGCCATGCTGGAGGCCTCGCTCGAGCGCCGCTACTCGGCGAGCCCGGCGGAAGCCTTCTTCACCGGCGGCGGACTCCACACCTTCGGCAACTTCGACCGTGACGACGACCGCAAGGTGATGACGATCCGCGAGGCATTCCAGAACTCGGTGAACCTCGTCTTCATCCGCCTGATGCGCGACGTGGTCACCACCCACCTCTACGGCTCCGAGAGCTCGCTGGCCGTGCGCCTGGCCGATCCCCTCGACCCGCGCCGCGATCGCTACCTGAACCGCTTCGCGGACCGGGAGGGCAGCGAGTTCATCCGGCGCTTCTACCGGAAGTACCAGGGCCTGTCCCTCGACGCCTCGCTCGAGCTGGTCCTGAGCGGAGCGCGCCCCACTCCCAACGGGCTGGCCGCCGCGCTGCGCTCGGTTTACCCGGAGGTCAGCCTCGAGGTCTTCCGTGACATGCTGGCCGCGCGCCTGCCCGGCCGCGTGCTGTCGGACGCGGTGGTCGAGGAGCTCTACGAGCGGGCCGACCCGCAGGCCGTGCCGCTCGCCGATCGCGGCTACGTCGCGGGCGTGCACCCCCTCGAGCTGTGGCTGGTGGGCTACCGACGGCGGCACCCCGGCGCGGGCATCACTCAGGTGGTCCGGGCCAGCAGCGCCGAGCGCCAGGCCGTCTACGGCTGGCTCTTCTTCACGCGCCACCGCAACGCGCAGGATCACCGCATCGCGAGCCTGCTGGAGATCGAGGCTTTCCTCGACATCCACCGGAGCTGGGAGCGGCTGGGCTACCCGTTCGCTTCGCTCACCCCGTCGCTGGCCACCGCCATCGGCAGCTCCGGCGATCGCCCGGCCGCCCTCGCCGAGCTGATGGGCATCATCCTCAACGACGGCGTCCGCCTGCCCACCGTGCTCGTGGACGGCCTCGACTTCGCGCTGGGCACGCCCTACGAGACACACCTGGGCCGCGCGGAGGTACCCGCGACCCAGGTGCTGGCGCCCGAGGTGGCCGTGGTGGTGCGGGGCCTGCTGACCCAGGTGGTCGAGCAGGGCACCGCGCGCGGCCTCCGACCCGCGCTGGCGCAGCCGGGCGGCGGCCCGCACGTGGCGGGCGGCAAGACCGGCACCGGCGATCACCGCTACTACGTCTACGCCAAGAACGGCGCGGTGGTGGACTCGCGCGTGGTGAGCCGGGCGGCCACCTTCGTCTTCATGCTCGACAACCGCTACTTCGGCACCGTCACCGCCTACGTGCCGGGGCCCGAGGCCGCGCGGTTCCACTTCACGAGCGCGCTGCCGGTGCGCGTCACGGGGCTGCTCATGCCCACACTCGATCGCCTCTCCGCGCCCGCACCCGCGGTGCCCGCGCCCTTCTCCGCTTCCCCCTAGTCCGCGGCTCTCCCTACGGTCGGGCGGGGTGCCGGCGGTGGCCCCGTCCGAAACATCGGACGGCCGGGAGCGGGGCCCTCGCTCCCACCTGGCGCTCGCTCGCCAGTCCGCGGCGGCCGGCTTACGGTGTGCGTCTCATGTCGCCATCGCCACGGCGCGC
>DASQAL010000119.1:0-15186 GCA_035635775.1 Candidatus Acidiferrum sp. | reverse complement strand
CATCTGGAATTCGATCTCGAGAGCCCGATCTGGCGGCATCTCTATCGGGAGCTCGCGAAGGACCACACGCTGGTCCGCTACGACCCCCGCGGCACCGGACTGTCGGACCGGACCGTCGACGAGATCTCGATCGACGCCTTCGTGGGCGATCTGGAAGCAGTGGCCGACGCCGCGCAGGTCGCGCGGTTCGCGCTGCTCGGGATCTCTCAGGGGTGCGCAGTCGCGATCGCGTACGCGGTGCGCCATCCCGAGCGGGTGTCGCATCTCATCCTCTACGGCGGCTACGCGGTGGGCTGGAACAAGCGTGTCCGCAGCGCAGCCGAGAAGGAAGAGGAGGCCGCCATGCTGACGTTGATGCGCCTCGGCTGGGGCAAGGAGAACGCGGCTTTCCGCCAGCTGTTCACCTCGCAGTTCATCCCCGGCGGGACCAAGGAGCACGCCGACTGGTTCAACGAGCTGCAGCGGATCACGGTATCGGGGGAAATGGCCACGCGGATCTTCACGGCAGTCGGGGAGACCGATGTCGCCGCGCTATTGCCGCGAGTGAGTGCGCCGACGCTCGTGCTGCACACGCGTGAGGACGCTCGCGTCCCGTTCGAGGCCGGGCGCCGCATGGCCGCCGGCATCCCGGGAGCCCGGTTCGTGGCCCTGCAGGGACGCAACCACCTGTTCCTCGAGACCGAGCCGGCCTTCGCCCAGTTCCTCGAGCACACCCGAACGTTCCTGGCCGGCTAGGCCCGATCGCTACAGCTCGCGCGCGGCCTGGCGCGTCCTGCAGCGCCTGTATGGGCTGCTGCGTCTGCAGCACAACTTCTTCCGCCCGGTCCGCAAGCTCGTGACCAAGCGGCGCGTCGGCAGCCGGGTCCTCAAGCGCTACGATGCCCCGCAGACCCCATACCAGCGCGTGTTGACGGCGGGCGGGCTGTCCCCGGAGCAGCAGCGCGCGCTCGCGCAAGAGTGTCACGCTGGACCCCCTCGCCCTGGCTCGCGACATTCAGCAGACGCTGGACGTGCTGTGGAAGCTCGCTGATATTCGGGCCACCCCGCGGGCCGCCGCCCGTGGGTAACACCATTGCGAGGCAGCGCTACCGTCGCTCGATAACACCTCGTTCTGAGGCACCACCGGATGGCGCACGGCGCGCGGCGCGGCCACCGAAGCACGGAGCCAAGGAGGTGGCTAAAGATCGACATTGACAGCGTATGCGCCTCCTACATAGCATCCATGCACTCCCCCTTCCTCAACCGTCCCGACGTTATGGAGGCGGACATGGCCAAGTATCTCTTCCAGGTCTCCTACACGGCGCAGGGTGCCACCGGCCTTCTCAAGGGTGGCGGCGGTAAGCGGCGGGCCGCCGCCGAGCAAGCCGCCAAGAGCGTCGGCGGCAAGATCGAGTCCTTCTACTTCGCCTTCGGCGACGCCGATGCCTTCGTCATCGCCGATGTCCCGGACCACGCCAGCGCTTCCGCGATCTCGCTGGCCGTGAGCGCCTCAGGCGGGGCTCACTGCAAGACCGTCGTCCTCATGACCCCCGAGGAGGTCGACCAGGCGAGCAAGAAGCCCCTGACGTACAAGGGGCCGGGCCGCTAGGTCTCGGAAGGAGAGACCTATGGCAACCAAGGTGAGAGTCAACCTGGCCAGCGAGCAGGAGCTGCTCGAGCTGCCGGGCCTCGGCCCGGCGCAAGCGGCCGCGATCGTCAAGTTTCGCGCGGAGCACGGTCCCATCAAGGACGCCGACCAGCTTGCCACGATCTTGAGGGGGTACCCGCTTACCGAGACGCTGCGAGAGCGTTCCGACTTCTCGCCCTCCGACAGCACCGCCCCCGAGGCGCCCGGGGCTTAGCCCCCAGACGCTCAGAGATCATTGCGGGCGCGGGGGGCGGCGCGCGAACGGCGAGGGCTCGTCCCGTAGCACCTGGCGGACCTTCTCCAGGAGTACCGCCGGCGTGAAGGGCTTGGCGAGGAAGGGATGCCCGGAGGCCGCGATCTCGGCCACCTTGTACGCCGACATGAGGAGCACCTTCGCGGAGGGCACCACGGCCAGGAGGCGCTGGGCCAGCTCCGTGCCCCGCATCAGCGGCATCACCACATCGGTGAGTAGCAGGTCGACGTGCTGCTTGCCGGCCAGGCGCAGCGCCTGGTGGGGATCCGCGGCGTCCAGCACCATGTAGCCCTCCGCGGTCAGCATCTGGCGCACCACCGCGCGGATGTCGTCCTCATCGTCCACCACGAGGATCGTCTCGCGCCTGGGTGGCATCCCGTCACCTCGACCGCAGGCGGTACCACGGGTGCGGCTGCCCCGGCACCTTCGCGCGCAGCGTGTAGACCGAGGTGCGCGCGGTGAAGAAGAGGGTTTGGAGGTCGGGGCCGCCGAAGGCCAGGTTGGCGGGCACTTCCGGCGTGCGGATCACCCCGAGCCGCGTGCCGTCGGGCGCGAAGACCCACGTGCCCCCCGGGCCGGTGCAGTAGACACGGCCCTCGACGTCCACCTTCATGCCGTCGGGGACGCCGTCGGTCTCGTCGGAGGACATGTCGGCGAAGATGCGCCGCCGCGCCATCCGGCCGTCGGCGTCCAGCTCGAGCACGTGGATGTACTGCGCCCAGCGGGTGTTCGCCACGTAGAGCAGGCGCTCGTCGGGCGAGAACGCGAGCCCGTTCGGGTACTCGAAGTCGGCCACGAGGCTCACCGCCCCGTCGGGGGCGATCCGGTAGACGCCGGCGTGCTCCACCTCCCGCTCCGCGAGCGGCACCCGCAGGCCGGGGTCGGTGAAGTAGATGCTCCCGTCGGACCTGCACACCACGTCGTTGGGCCGGTTCAGGCGCTTGCCTTCGAACCGGTCCACGAGCACCTCGAAGCGGTCGTCGGGGGCCCGGCGCGTGACGCGCCGGTTGTCGCCCTCGCAGAGGATCAGCCGCCCCTGCAGGTCGAACGTGGTGCCGTTGCCGCCGCCGGTCTTCTCCCGCACCACCTCGTGCGGGCGGCCGGGGGTGATCCGGTACAGCATGCTCGCGCGCACGTCGACGAAGTAATAGAAGCCGTCGGGGTGCCAGAGCGGCCCCTCGGTGAAGACGAAGCCCGTCGCCAGGCGCTCGGCCTGGGTCGTCTCGAGGATCGCGGACATCGCATCAGCCATACCAGGCTCCTTTGAGTGGGGTCAGGTCTTACATTCCGACATCCGGGATCGGTGGTAGATTCGCACATACTGTCGACCTGCGCTCGTGCGGAGCGCGGACCGCCCGAGAATGTCGGAATGTAAGACCTGACCCCAGGAGGGGGGTGGCCATGAAGACGATCGTCGCGCTGCCCGGTGAAGGCATCGGTCCGGAGGTGGTGGACGCCACGTGCGAGCTGCTGATGGGCATGGGGCTGCCGCTCAAGATCCTCACGCCGCCGCAGGGCTCGCCCCTGCCCGAGGCGACGAAGCGCGCGGCCCGCGAGGCCGACGGCGTGCTCTTCGGCGCGGCGGGGCCATCCACCTCGCCCGTGGTCTCCTGGCTCCGCTGGGAGATGGCCGCGTGGGCCGGGGTGCGGCCGATCCGCTTCTTCCCGGGGATGCGTTCGCCGCTGGCCGATCCCGACGGCATCGACTACGTGCTGCTGCGCGAGAATAGCGAGGGCCTCTACCCGGGGCGCGAGGGCGAGCTGGCCGAGCTGGTCAAGCTCATGCCGAACCTCGCCGACCGGACCGGGCGCACCGTGAAGGACTTCGGCACCGAGGGGCGCTTCGCGGTGAAGATCGTCACCCCGCGCGGGGCCGAGCGCATCGCCCGCTTCGCCTGCGACCTCGCGCGCCGGCGCCAGGCGCGCGGCAAGCCGGGCAAGGTGACGCTGGTGACCAAGTCGAACGTGCTGCCGCGCACCGACGGGCTCTACGACGAGATCGTCGGGCGCATCGTGCGCGAGGCGGGGCTGCCGTTCGAGCACTTCCACGTCGACGACGCCGCGCGGCGCCTGGTGCGCTTCCCGAAGGCGATGGACGTGGTGCTGTGCATGAACCTCTACGGCGACATCCTCTCCGACCTGGGCGCGGAGACGGCGGGCGGGCTCGGGCTGGCCCCGTCCGGCAACTTCGGCGACGGCTGGGCCTACTTCGAGTCCGTCCACGGCTCGGCGCCCGACATCGCGGGCAAGGGCATCGCGAATCCCACCGCGACGATTCTGTCGGCGGCGCTGATGCTGGAGCACATGGGGCTGGGCGCGGAGGCGCAGCGGCTCGAGGCAGCAGTGGGGCGGGTGTACCGAGACGGCCGGGTGTTGACCCCCGATCAGGGCGGCGCGGCCAGGACGCGCGAGCTCGCGCAAGCGGTCCTGGCCGCGTACCGCTAGGCCGTCCTCTTCACCCGACGCGCTCATGGGTGCTACCATTTCTCGGCTGACCCTGGTTGGCACACGAAGGAGTCCGACACATGACGACCGAATCCCGCCCGCCCGTCGCTCCGGGTGAGGCCGCGCCCGACTTCACCCTCCCGGCCGCTGACCGGCCGGAGACCGTCTCGCTGGGCGACTACCGGGGCCGCAGCCCCGTCTTCCTCGCCCTGTTCGTCGGGCTCTGGTGCCCGTTCTGCCGGCGCTCGATCGCGCAGATGGGCAAGGTCGAGAGCAAGCTCAAGGCGCTCGGCGTGGAGACGCTCGGGGTCGTGGCCACCGCGCCCGAGAACGCCCGGCTCTACTTCAAGTTCCGGCCGACCCGCCTGCGCCTGGCTTCCGACCCCGAGCTGACCACCCACCGCGCGTACCGCCTGCCGAAGCCGGCGCCGACCCCGGAGTTCATGAAGGAGATGGAAACGATACGGATCAATCCCTACGGCGAGTTCCCCGAGCCGCTGCCCGTCATGGAGGCCGCCGCGACCCTGACCAAGCAGGACGGCTACACGGGGAACGACACGGACCAGGCCGACGTGGAGCGCCAGTGGCCCCAGCTCAAGGGCCAGTTCCTGATCGACCGCGACGGTATCGTCCGCTGGGCCAACGTGGAGTGCGCCACCGAAGGCTTGGCGGGCGTCGGCAAGTTCCCCTCGGATGAGGAGATCCTCACCGCCGCCCGCGCCCTGCCGCGCTAGCGGGTCTGCTTGTCGTGCTTCTGGTTGTAGATCCGCTCGCTCTGCACGTCCTGCGCGTGCTCGAGCCGTGCCTTCTCCTTGGCCGTGACCTTGCCGTCGGCCTGGGCCTTGGTCTCGAGCTTCTCGACGTGCTGCTGGCCCCGCTCGAGCTTCCTGGTCTCGCGGGGGGTCAGCGCGCCGGACTTTACGCCCTGGTCGATCCGCTGCTCCTGGCGCTCCTGCCGGCGATCCACGCGTGTCTCCTGCGCGATGGCCGGAGCGGCGATGGCGAGCGCGACGATCCCGATGACGCCGACTTTGACAACGTGCATTGGACTCCTCCTGGTGACGGGGGTTGGGCCGGAACCGGCCCTATCAGCTATTGACCGTCAGACGGATTTTTGTCCCTGGGTGCTTACACGTCGCGGGTCAGGCCGTGCGGGTCTTGAAAAACGAGCTCTTGAGCGCGATCTTGTCGCCCGCGAACGTGAAGAGGTCGCAGCCGTCGACCTCGACCGTCTTCCCCTCGGCGGTGGTGCCGGTGAAGCGCCACTCGGAGACGCCGCGGTCGCCGACGATGAAGTGGCGCGCCTCCGCGAACCGCGCGTCCGGGAACACCTCGAACACCCGCGCGAACGCCTGGCGCACGCGCTCGCGGCCGGCGTGGCGCGTGCCGCAGGCCTCGGGGCCCGCGGTGGACTCGTAGACGCAGTCCGCGGCCATGAAGGTCATCAGCAAATCGGCGTCGTGACGGTTCCAGCCCTTGTCGAAGAACGCTTGCAGATCGTTGGTGGTCATCATGGGCGTGAGGATCGCGCGGGCCGCGTCGCGCCGTCAATGCCCCATACATCTGGTAGCGCGCGTGGCCGCGTACCATGTATGGCGTTCGTGATGCCGTCCTCCCCCATACATCTATGCGACCATCCGGAGCGGCCCCACATCTTGCGTCCCCGTCGGAGGATTTCATGACCATTCGCATCGCCGCCATCGAGGTCGGGCACTGGCACGCCGTGCACGATGCCGCCTATCTCCGCCATCTCACCGCGATGCCCGACGTGGTCCTGGTCGGCGTGCAGGACAGTGACGCCGCGCTGGCGAGGAAGCGCGCGGCGGAGGCGGGCAACCCGCCGACCTTCACCGACTACCCCCAGATGCTGGCGGAGACGCGGCCCGACTTCGTGCTGGGCCTGGGGCGCCACCGGCAGATGGCAAAGATCGCCCACGATCTGCTCGACCGGGGCCTGCCCTTCATGATGGAGAAGCCCATGGGGATCAGCGCCACGGAGGTGCAGTCCATCGCGGAGAAAGCCACGCGCGTGAAGGGCTACGCCGCCGTGCCGCTCTTCCAGCGCTACCAGCCCTTCGCCGTCCGCGCCCGCCAGCTCCTGGCCGAGGGGCGCTTCGGCCCGGTCTCCCACATCTATGTCCGCATCAACCGGCCCGCGCCGGCGCGCTACCCGGCGTGGGACTCGGCGTGGATGCTCGACCCGGCCGAGGCGGGCGGGGGCTGCCTCCGCAACCTGGGCTCACACGGCCTCGACATGTTCCTGCACCTGACCGGCGAGGACGCGCACGTAACCGGCGCCCAGATCAGCACCCGCGCCCACAGCCAGCGCGTGGAGGACTACGCCTCGGTGCTGCTCCGCTCGGCCACCGGGATCCTGGGCACCGTCGAGGTCGGCAACGGCTTCCCGCGCGTGGGCACCGACGGCGAGTGGAAGATCGCCGGGCGCGACGCCATCCTCACGCTGAAGGACAGTGTGCTGAAGCTGGCCACCGCCCAGGGCGACCAGACCACGCCGTGCCCGGACAGCGAGGCGCGCTACTTCGTGGCGATCCGCGACGCGCTGGACTCCTGGCAGCGGGGCGCGGCGCCCCCGATCAGCGTGCACGACTGCCTGCGCGCGGTGCGGCTCATCGACCAGGCCTACGCGCTCGCGAAATAGAAGCTCCCCGCTCCCGAATCCGGAACCCGCCCCCCTGCATCATAGTTGTGTGTGGGGAGGGTGGAAAATGACGACCCGGAAGATTCTCCTCGGAGTGCTGCTTGCCGCCGGCGTGGCCGGCCTCTTCAGCGCCTGCAGCACCATGCCGCAGGGCCCGACCTACACCGACGCCGAGCTCCGGGCCATCTGCGAGCGCCGGGGCGGCTGGTGGCGGGGCGAGCTGATCGCGGGCTACTGCGAGTTCCAGTCCGCTTCACTCGCCCCCTGATCGCAGCCCGGATCGGCCTCGGGCAGACGGCGTCCGGGCGGCGGGGCCGAGCGCGCGAATGATCTCCCTCGCCATCAGCCTGCCCCGCAGCGCGAGCGCCCGCTTCGCCGTCGCCGCCCGCGCGGCCGCGGGCCAGCCGAAGTAGCCGGGGCCGCCCGGCGCGATCTCCTCGAAGCGCCGCGCCCCCTTGCGAAGCGCGGCCCGGAAGTCCACCCACACCGGCGGCAGCCGCCGGGCCGCCGCGCGACGCACCGGGTCCGGCCACCGGGCCAGCACCAGCGCGGTCTCGAGCTCGCCCGCATGCCACTCGCCCTTCGGGTTCGGGCAGAGCGACTGCCGGAGGACGCGCGGATCGAGCATGGCCGCCCGGCTCCGAGCCTCCGGACTGAAGCCCGCGAACAGGATGCGGAGCCGTCGGTCGCCTCGCGTGAGCGCCCGCTTCGCCTCGGCCATCGCCCGCACGTGGGCCGGATCGGCCTGGTAGTTCGCGAGCACGAAGCGCCGGAACCCGCGGCGGGCCAGGCTGCCGATCACCTCCACGATGACGCGCCTCAACGTCCCGTGCGAGAGCGAGACGGTGCCGGGCCAGGTCAGAGCGAGCGGGCTCGCGCCGTACGGGAGCGCCGGGGCGAGGACCACCCGATACCCCGCGCGTTGGAGATGCGGCGCCACATGACACGCCAGCTCCTCCGCGCCCAGCCAGTCCACCAGCAGCGGCAGGTGCGGGCCGTGCTGCTCGACGGCGCCCAGCGGGAGGATGACGATGGCCCGCTCGTCCCGGGCCAGGCGCGCCGGTGCACTCGGCCAGGCGAATCATCAGGTGGCCTGCCTGACGCCGCTACTTCTTTAGCGTCTTCTTCCTAGGTAGCACCTTGAGGGCATCTTCGCAGGCCTGGAGGGTCTTGGCCACGTCGGCGTCGGTGTGGGCGAGGGACATGTACATCTTCTGGGTGTTCTTCACCACGCCGCGCTTGATCAGCTCGGTGGTGAAGGCCCGGGCCAGCCCGCCGTCGGCTTTCTGGAGCGAGCGGTAGTCGGTGACGGGCTCGCTGGTGAAGAGGATGTCGAAGACCACGGGCTCGCCCACCACCTGGGCCGGGAGGCCTGACTTCTGGGCCAGCTCGGCGAGGCCGGCCATCAGGCGCCGGCCGGTGCCGTGCAGGGTCTCGTAGGCGCCGGGCTTGCGCAGCTCGGCCAGGGTGGCGAGGCCCGCGACGGCCGCGATGGGGTTGCCGTTGAGCGTGCCGGATTGCGCGATGAACTCGCCCTTGCCGTCCCGCGCCGGATCGAAGGGCTGCATCAGGTCGGCGGAGGCGCAGACCGCGGCGAGCGGGAAGCCGCCGCCCACGATCTTGCCGACGCAGGCGATGTCCGGGACGACGCCGTAGTACTGCTGGGCGCCGCCGTAGGCCAGGCGGAAACCGGTGACGACCTCGTCGAAGACCAGCAGGATGCCGTGGCGCCGCGTGATCGCGCGCAGGCCCTGGAGGAAGCCGGGCTGGGGCGGGATCAGCCGCTGGAAGGGCTCGATGATCACCGCGGCAAGCTCGTCGGCGTGAGTGGCCACGATGCCTTCCACGGTGGCGAGGTCGTTGTAGGGCGCGATGAGGACGTCGGCCTCGATGGCGTGCGGGATGCCGGAGGAGTCGGGCACCGGCGCGGGGAAGGCCTTCGGGGACCTCGGGGTCGAGCTCATCATCGAGTAGTCGTGGGAGCCGTGGTAGCCACCCTCGAACTTGAGGATCTTGTCGCGCTGCCGCGTGGTCCGCGCCACCCGCAGGGCGAAGAACGTGGCCTCCGAGCCCGTCGAGGTGAAGCGCACCTGCTCGGCGCACGGCACCGCGCGGCAGATCTCCTCGGCCAGCTCGATGACCGGCTCGGTCACCATGAAGTAGGTGGTGCCGCCCTCGAGCTGCTCGCGCACCGCGGCGACCACCGCGGGATGGGCGTGCCCCAGCACCATCGGCCCCGAGGCCATCACGTAGTCGATGTACTCGCGCCCGCTCACGTCGTAGATCTTCGAGCCCTTCCCGTGCTTGACGACGAAGCCCACGTCATCGGCGTAGCGGGACGACCCGAGCACGCCGCCGGGCAGGCGCCGGCGCGCGCGTTCGAGCAGCTTGGTCTCTTCGGCGGATCGGCGCTTCGTCGTGTCGGTCATGGTGAGGCCCTCAGGGTTGGGAGAAGCGCTGCGCGTTGCCCATGTGCGGCCAGGCGTACGCCTGCACGTTGGCCAGCATCTGGCGGATGTGGTTGCGGTCGTGATGGACCCATTCGTGGAGCAGATCGGACACGGTCAGGAAGCCGACCTTTGGATGTTGCCCGCCGCGCGACAGATCCGCCGCCGACAGCCCGGCCACCTGCGCGACGCTGACGCTCCGGAGCTGGAGGAATTCGTGATAGAGCGCCGGCCAGTCGCGCTCGCAATCCTTCCGGGCGCGCGCGACCGCGGCCTGGTCCCAGCCCTCGAGCTGCGGGCTCTCCTCGCTCTTCAGGATGATGCGGATACGGCCGGAGAACCCGCGCCGCTCGGTCTCGATGAGATGGCCGAGCACCTCCTTGACGCACCACTCCCCCTCCGCCGGGTGGAACTCGAGCACCGGGACGGGCAGCGCGGCCAGCTCCGCGTGGATCGTCGCGGCCGCGGACTGCAGCAGCGCGGCGGCGGCCGGCGGGTGAAGAGGCGCGGGCGTCATCTGAGCGCGGGCAGAAATGTCGGAATGTAAGACCTGGCCCCGTGGCTAGTCGCGGATCACCAGCTCCGCCACCGGCACGCCCGCCTGGAACTTCCGGACCAGCTCGTCGGGGTCGAACTCGACGCCGATCGGGTTGCGGTCGAAGGCGGGGGAGAGCATCCAGGCCTGCCCTTCCTCGGCGGTGGCGAAGTTGTCGATCTGCAGCTCCACCCGGTTGCCGTCGGGGTCGACGTAATACATGGAGGTCGTCGGCCCATGGTTGATGGAGCGGAACGGACGGATGCCCCGCGCGGCGAGCCGCTCGTAGTTGTCGAGCAGCTCGCCCATGGAGGCGAACGTGAACGCGACGTGATGGAGGCCGGGCTGGTCGGTGGCCCGGTACCGGAGGTCGCCCCCCTCCAGGTCCCGGTGGGCCAGAGGCCCCAGGTCCAGGAAGGCCACGCGATGGTGCTCGTCGTCGTAGGTCACGAAGGACAGGCGGTCGTTCCCCCAGATCACCCGCCCGTCGAGCACGGCGCAGTACCAGTCCCGCATCTCGGCCAGGCGGTTGGTCTGGAACACTACGTGGGCAAGCTTCGTCGGAGGCATCGTCTCCACTCCTACTGCAGCGGGGAGAACGCCGAGGGCATGACGATCTTGCTCGACTGCGCGAGCAGCTCGTCGCCGCCGCCGGCCGGCGGCCAGATGCCGGCCTTGCGCGCCTGCTCCCGGACGGCCAGCCGCTGGTCCATGCTCTTGTACCCCCAGATGTGGATGAACCGGTTCGCCGCGCCGAACTCGACCCCGCCGGCGAGCACCACCGGCGAGAGCTTCGCCCGCTCGCCGATGCTCCCCTCCCAGCGCTTCATCACGCCGGGCAGCGAGCCCGCCATGAGGCTGTAGCGCCGGATCTCGAAGATGGGGCCCAGCGTGCCCGGCGTGATGTCGGGGAGGAACGGGAACGGGTTCACGACCTCGACGTCCTGATCGACGACGAACTCGCGAATCTTGGGCGGCCAGTTCGCATCCTTGGCCGCCTCGGCCCGGATGCGGGCGCGCTCGGCGAGATCCTTGTAGCCCCACACGTGGATGATCTCGTTGAGCGGGCCGACCTCGGTGTGCCAGAAAGCGGCGAGCGGTGAGTACTTCTTCCGATACTCGTACGCCTCGGCGTAGCGCTTCTCCACCTCGGCGAGGCTGCGGGGCTTCAGGGTGTAGGTCCGGAACTCGTAGATCATCGACGATCTCCTTTTCGGGCCCGCTTGAGATACTTCCGGAACGGCTTCCAGTAATACTCGCTCCAGCCACGGGTGATGCTGGCCGCGTTCGCGTCCGGCACGTTCACGTGGGTCATCGCGATCCGCCCGCCGCCCGCCACGCGGCTGAAGACCAGCACCAGGGTCGAGTCCAGATCGCGCTTCCTCCAGTTCGATCCGCGCCAGGATTGCACGATGAGCCGGCCCGGCACGATCGCGAGGTTCTGTCCGTGCAGATGGCCTCCGTGCGCGGTGAACGCTCCGCCGACCCGGCGGCTCATCACCGCCCGGGCCCCGGTGGCCGCGGACTGCTCGCGGCTGCTCAGGTAGACGTCGAACAGCCGCCGGGGAGCGGCGCGAAACGTTACCGCCTGCGGGATCGTCTTCGCCACGCGGGAAGTCTGCGCCCCAATTCCGGAGACGTCAAGCCGCGGTCGGTGCTAGGGTGTGGCCGATCATGACCACCGCAACGGCGCGGTTCGGCATCGTATTCCTGCCCGAGTCGCTCACCGGTTTCGGCGAGCTGTGTCGCGAGGCGGAGGCCGGCGGCTTCGACTGGCTCGGCGTGGCCGACTCGCAGTCGGTCTTCCGCGAGCTCTACGTCGCTTTGACGCTGGCCGCGCTCAATACCCGGCGCGTGAAGCTCGGCCCCCTCGTCACCAATCCGCAGACCCGGCACCTGGTGGTCACCGCGAGCGCCATCGCCAGCGTGGACGAGCTGGCGGGCGGGCGCGCCGTCCTCGGCCTGGGCTCGGGCGACAGCGCGATCTACACGATCGGCGCGCCGCCCGCCACGGTGGCCGGGCTCGAGGACTCGATCGTGACGCTCGGCCGGCTGACCGCGGGCGAGCTGGTGGACCGCGGGGGGCGGCCCTGGCGCGTGCACCGCTCGACGCGCCGCGTGCCGATCTACCTGGCCGCCGAGGGGCCGCGCACGCTCGAGCTGGCCGGGCGCGTGGCCGACGGGGTGATCTGCGGCCTGGGCCTGACCCCGGAGGTGATCGCGCTGTCGCTCGCCGCGATCGAGCGCGGCGCGCGCGCGGCGGGGCGCACGCTGGACGACGTCGACGTCTGGTGGTTCGCCAAGACCAGCCTGGCCGACACGCGGGCCGCCGCGATCGAGCCGATCAAGATGGCGCTGGCCGCCAGCGCCAACCACGCTTTCCGCTTCACGCTCGAGGGCAAGGGCGTGCCGCCCGACCTGCACGAGAAGATCCGGGCGCTGCAACGCGAGTACAACGCCCACCACCACGAGATCGCGGGGGCCGCGAACGCGAGCCTGCCCGACCGGTGGGACCTCACCGAGTTCCTGGTGGACCGCTTCGCGGTCGCGGGCACGCCCGCCGACTGCGTGGCCCAGCTCCGGCGCGCGATGGGCGCGGGGGCGCGGCAGTTCATGATCACCGGCTTCGTGCCGGATCCGCGCGCCTTCATGCGCCGGTGGATGAAGGAGGTCGCCGGCGTTCTTTGATCCTCGCCGCGTTCCGCGTCCGCAGCTTTCGCTTCCAGTGGCCCGCCGATCTCCTCACCTCCTGGGCCTTCGAGATGGAAACGCTCATCCTGGGCTGGTACGTGATGGTGCAGACCGGCTCGGTGCTGCTACTCACCCTCTTCGGCTCGGCCCAGTTCCTCGGCACGCTCGCCGCGCCCATGTTCGGCGTGCTGGGCGACCGGGTGGGCGGCCGCCTCATGCTCTGCGCGATGCGCGCGATCTACGCCACGCTCGCGGTGACCGTGATGCTCCTGGCCTTCACCGGGGGGCTGACACCCGCCTGGGCCATCGCGCTGGCCGCGCTCAACGGCATCGTGCGCCCGAACGACCAGGTGATGCGCAATGCCCTGATCGGCGAGACGATTCCGCCCGACCACCTGATGGGGGCGCTCGGCATGTCGCGGGCCACCATGGATTCCGCGCGGGTCGGCGGGGCGCTGGTGGGCGCCGGGCTGTCCACGATGCTGGGGATCGGCCTCACGTACGTGTTCGTGACGGCGTTCTACCTGGCGAGCCTGGCGCTCACGTTCGGGGTGGCGCGGGCACGCCCGGTGCCGGATCCGGGGGCCGCTTCACCCTACCCGCTCCCCCTCGGGGGGCAGCGGGAGGCCTCGGGGTGGCGGGAGCTGAAGGATGGGGTCGCGCACATCCTGAGCCGGCCGCAGCTCCTGGCGCCGATGTGGCTCGCGTTCCTGATCAACCTCACCGCGTACCCGGCCTCGGGCGGTCTGCTGCCCTACATCGCGCAGCGCGTGTACCAGGTGGACGCGACCGGGCTGGGCTGGCTGGCCGCCGCGTTCTCGTTCGGGGCGCTGCTGGCCTCGATCGCGATGGTGGTCACCGGCGGGCCGAGCCACCCGGAGCGCTACACGCTCGTGCACACCGTACTCTGGTACGGGCTCCTGCTCGCCTTCGCCCACGTGCCGAGCCTGGGCGGAGGGCTGCTCGTGCTGCTGGCCGCGGGCTTCGTGCAGAGCGTCGCGATGATCTCGATGACCGCGACCCTGCTCACCGCCTCGGGCGAGGGCTTCCGCGCGCGGGTCATGGGCGTGCGCTCGCTCTGCGTCTACGGCCTGCCGATCGGGCTGATCGCCTCCGGCGCGCTGATCGAGCGGATCGGCTACCCGCTCACCGTCACCGCGCTGGCCGCGGTGGGGCTCGCCTTCACCGTGCTCATCGGCATCAAGTGGCGCGCGGCCATGTGGCGGCGCGCCCGCCCGGTCACGGCGTGAGGCCCCTCATACGGTGATGCCCCACACCGACTGGGCCACCAGCCCGATGAGGTAGCTGATCGCCACGGCCGCGGCGATGATGGCCAGGTTCAGCAGGATGCGCCGCTTGACGTTCATGCCGGAGAGGAACGCGAGGATCGTGGAGACGAGGACGATCACGGCGCCGGCCACCACCAGCGAGGGCAGCAGCGTCCGGGCGCCGAACAGCACCGGCAGGATCGGCACCACCGCACCGATCACGTAGCTGACCCCCACCCGCACGCCCGAGGCCAGCGGTGAGTCAGCGGATTCCTCCGCGGCCTCCGCCTCTCCGAGGAACCGGCGCCGTCGGACCTCGGTATCGCGGACCTCCACCTCGGAGCTGCCCGCGAGATAGGCGCCCGCCCCCATGGAGAGGGCGCCCGCGACGCCCACCATCATCCCGGCGATCAGCACGGTCGTCGTGTTGGCGAACGCGCCGAAGAAGCCGCTGACCGCCCCCAGGATCTCCACGAGGCCGTCGTTCAGTCCAAGGAAGATGTCGCGGACCCGCTGGGGGTTCATCTGGCGCTCGGAGTCCGCCATGACCACCGCGTCCTCGTGCTTGAACTCGTCCTCCAGGATGCCCCGGACGGCCTGGCCGAGGGGCCCACCCTCGTACTGTTTCCACACCGCCAGGTACTTCCGGACCCCGAAGACCTCGATGGCCTCCAGGATCAGGTGAATGGCCGGCGCCCCGAAGAGCCGCGAGAGGCCCACCAGGAGCGCGAGCTTGGCGCGCCGCGGAAGATCGAGCTTCGCGAACTTCAGGCCGAAGAACTCCTGCCAGAACCCGTAGTGGCGCGTCTCGATCGGAATGAGCTGATCGAGGATCGCCTGGAGGCCGGGGGGAGCCACCCGCTGCAGGGACCGGTAGAGCGTGAGATCGAACAGCTCGTCCAGGACCAGCCGTCGGCCCAGCCTGGCGTCGAGGCCATGGGCTCCTTGCATGGCGGCATTATGTTATAAACTCCGGCGCACCGGTAACCCAGCGTGGGGAGGGACTCATGAAATTCACCTGGTTCAATCTGATGCCCTGGCCGTACCTGCCCGACGACTTCCGCGAGAAGAACCGCTCGGTCTGGGTGGATATTCCCAGTAAGCTCTACGATCCGAAGAAGGGCCACTTCGTCTACCACCAGTACATGGACCAGCTCGAGTACGCGGAGACGCTCGGCTTCGACGGCATCGGCTGCAACGAGCACCACCAGAACGGCTACGGGCTCATGCCCTCCCCGAACCTGATCGCGGCCGGCCTGGC
>DASQAL010000118.1:0-4903 GCA_035635775.1 Candidatus Acidiferrum sp. | reverse complement strand
GCCTCGCTGATCCACACCGATCCCGACGGCACGCGCGACGTGGCGCACGGGCCCAACACGCGCGTGTACCACTTCGCGGGGACGGAGCACGGCCTCGGCATCTGGCCGCCCACCGACTCCCAGCCGGCCCCCGCCGATCCGACCGCGCCGGTCGAGCGCTCGCAGAACCTGCGCAGCGTGGCCGACTACGCGGTGCTGCTACGCGCCTGCCTGGTGAGTCTTGACCGCTGGGTGGTGGAGGGCCTCGAGCCGCCGCCGAGCCGCCACCCGCGGGTGGCCGACGGCACCGCGGTGCCGCCCGACCGCCTCGCGCCCGTCTTCGCGCGGATCCCCGCCGCCCGTTACCCGCGCCACAACCCGCGGCCGCGCCGGCTCGACTGGAGCGCGCTGCCGCCCGCGCCGGGTAAGCCCTTCGGCTCGCTCGTCTCCGCGGTGGACGGCGACGGCAACGAGATCGGCGGCATCGTCCTGCCCGAGATCGCGGTGCCGCTGGCCGCGCACACCGGCTGGAATCTGCGCCATCCCGACATCGGCGGGGCCGAGCAGCTCCTGGTCTTCGCGGGCGCGACGGTTCCTATGGCGCGGAATCGCGCCGAGCGTGAGGCCACCGGCGATCCTCGCTTGTCCGTCGCGGAGCGCTATGCGTCGCGCGAGGCGTACCTCGAGCGCGTGCGGCAGGCCGCGGTCAAGCTGGCGGGGGAGGGCTATCTGCTGGAAGAGGACATCGCGCTCTCGGTGGCCGCGGGCGCGCGGCTCTGGGACCACTTCACTCGTTGACCGATCGGAGACCTCATGTACGACCTCCTGCTCAAGGGCGGCACCGTGCTCGATCCCTCCACCAAGCTCGACGGCAAGCAGGACGTGGCGGTGCAGGGGGGCGCCATCGCCCGCATCGCGCCGAACATCGCGGAGACCGAGGCCGCGCGCACCATCGACGTCCGGGGGCGGACCGTGGTGCCGGGGCTGATCGATCTGCACGCCCACGTCTTCGAAGGCATCAACCGCACCGGCGTGAACCCGGACCTGGGCGGCGTCTACGCGGGCGTGACCACGATCGTGGACGCGGGCAGCGCGGGGGCGGCCACCTTCGCGGGCTTCCCCCGCCACATCCTGCCCCACTGCCACACCGAGGTGATCCCGTTCCTCCACATCTGCCAGACCGGGCTGGCCACGATCCCCGACATCATCGCGGAGAGCAGCATCAACCTCGATGACACGCTCAAGGTGGTGGACCAGCACAAGCACCTGATCCGCGGGATCAAGGCGCGCATGGTCTCGCCCGCGCTCGAGATCATGGGCATGGAGATGCCGAAGCTGGCCAAGCGGGCCGCCAAGGAGAGCGGTGTCAAGCTGATGGTGCACATCGGCGACACCGAGAAACGCTATGACCCGAAGGTGATCCGCTCGCTGCTGCCGATCCTCGAGCAGGGCGACATCCTCACCCACTACTTCACCGCCAACCCGGGCGGCGTGCTCGACGGCAACGGCAAGCTGGTGCCGGAGGTCAAGGAAGCGGCCGACCGCGGCGTGTGGTTCGACACTGCGCACGGACGCATGAACTTCAGCTTCGACGTGGGCCGGCGCGTGATCGAGCAGGGCGTGCTCCCGCACTGCATCAGCACCGACCTCACCGTGCCCGGCCGCGTCATGACCGTGCACAGCATGACCGAGATGATGACGCGCTTCCTGGGCCTGGGCTTCGCGCTGCCGCAGGTGGTGACCATGTGCACCGCCAATCCCGCCAAGGCGATCGGCGCGGCCGACCGCCTCGGCAGCCTCGCGGTGGGCCGGCAGGCGGACATCTCGGTGCTCGATATCCGCGAGGGCGACTGGATGGTCTACGATGTCCTGGGCGCCGGGCTGCGGGTGGACCGCGCGCTGGTCCCGTTCGTCACGGTCAAGAAAGGGCGCGTCTTCACCCCGGACTGGGGCCCGCGCTCGTGGGGCTGGGAGCCGGACCGGGCATTGCCCGTAGGCGGTCCCATCCGGGGAGGCTGCTGCTGATGCTGGTCGTGCCGGAGTGGTCGAGTCTCGGGCTCTTCATGATCGCGGCCCTGGTGCTGCTGCTGACGCCGGGCCCCGCGGTCCTCTACATCGTCACCCGCAGCATCGACCAGGGCCGGCGGGCCGGCCTGGTCTCGGTGCTCGGGGTACACGTGGGCACCCTGGCCCACATCTTCGCGGCGGCCGCCGGCATCTCCGCGGTGCTCGCCGCCTCCGCCACCGCGTTCAGCGTGGTGAAGTACCTGGGCGCCGCCTATCTCATCTATATCGGTGTGCGGCGCCTGCTCGACCGTACCCCGCTGGGCGCGGCCGCGCCGGGCGCGCCCAAGCGCCTGCGCCGCACCTTCCTCGACGGCGTGATCGTCAATGTCCTGAACCCGAAGACCGCCCTCTTCTTCCTGGCCTTCCTGCCCCAGTTCGTGACGGTCGCGCGCGGGCACGTGGGCGAGCAGATCCTGGCGCTGGGCGCGGTCTTCGTGCTGCTGGGCGCGATCACGGACTCGCTCTACGCGATCGGCGCCGGCTCCGCCGCCGCGTGGCTCCGCGGCAGCCCGCGCTTCCTGGCCAGCGAGCACTGGATCTCGGGCAGCCTCTACATCGGCCTGGGCGTGGCCGCCGCGCTGTCGAGCAACCAGCGGAAGTAACGGGGCGCCCGGTAAGACCTGCCGCTCAGAATTCCCTGCGCCATGCATCCAGGCGGTGGTCGTGGTAAGGTACACCTCCCACGCCGACTGACGGAGAGGGCTGAGCGGCGAGAGTGAGGGAGGGCAAATGAGAGCCCTCGGCTGGATCTTGATCGCCGTTGCCCCGCTCGTGGTTTCTTCACCTGCCCCTCTCATCGGATGACGCACCGACCATGAATTGCCACGAAGCCCGCGAGGGGTTCTCTCACCGCGGGATGGGTCTGACCGAGCGGGCCCTCGTGCACGCCCATGTGATGCAGTGCGTGGAATGCCGGAAGGAACGAGAGTCTCTCCCGCAGGCCGTGAGCTCCCGTCCGCGAGTCGAACCCTCTCGCGCCGCTTGGCTGACCCGGCTCCGCGTGCTGCTGTCGATCTCCCTGACCCGGTCCGGGCAAGTAGCGGTCAGGGTGGTCGAGGTGCTGGCGATACTCTTTACGCTGTCGGTTCGAGCCGCCGCTCACCTGATCGGACGCGTCCGTTTCGTGATCACGCGCTTTGCCCACCTGCTGATCGGGCTCCGCTCGTCAGTGCTGATCACGTTCCGGGGGTCCGCGCGAGCTGCGATCGAGGCCGCCGGCGCCGGGGCGACGCGGGGCCTCGACGTGCTGCGCCAGCTCCGCGTGCCGCTGGCGATCGCCTCCACCGTGTCCAGCCAGGCGGCGGTGAGGGTGGTCGAGGTCGCGCGGCTGTCGGTTCAAGCCGCCGCTCACCTGATCGGACGCGTCCGTTTCGTGATCACGCGCTTTGCCCACCTGCTGATCGGGCGCCGCGCGTCAGTGCTGATCACGTTCCAGGGGTCCGCGCGAGCCGCGATCGAGGCCGCCGGCGCCGGGGTGACGCGGGGCCTCGACTTGCTGCCCCGGCTCTCCGTGCTGGTGTCGATCTTCTCGAGTGTGTCCAGGCAAGCGCTTGTGAGGGTGGCGTGGCTTGTCGACCGGTTCACCGAGGTGCGCTGGCTGCTGCCCTTCCAGGGGATCGCACGAGCCGCGACCGAGGCCGCCCGCGCCGGGGTGACACGGGGCCTTGACTTACTGCCCCGGCTCCGGCAGACGAAGGACGCAGCGTGGACTACACGCTCCCTCCTCAGGGTCTGTACCGCGATCGTGAGCCTGGCGGTCCTCGTCGCGGTAATACTGTTTTCGGCAGGCGAACGACTCTCACAGGATGTTCGCCTGCCCGCGGACGGGAAGCCGACCCTCGCTGAGACCTCGACACTCAACCCGGTCTCCGCACCTCAGCCAGCCCCCATGGAGGTCTCACAGCCGGAGACCCCGCGCGTGTCCATGCGGCCTAAGCTGCCCGAGACGCAGGCCGAGGTCCCCGCGCCGTTGCGAAGGCCTGATCCAGCTTTCGCCCAAAGGCGGGCGACTGCTTCCGCGCCAGTGCCGTCTACGGAAACGGCCCAGAATGCGGAGGCTTCGGACCCTACCGCGGCCATCGACTGGCTCTTGAAAGGAGGAAGTGGTCGGCGACGTATCGAGAATCCGTGAGTGAGGGAGGCGCGGCGGCGATCGAAGGATTCCTCCGGGGTGATCCCACGATCTGGCTGTCGGTGTTGTGGGCCGGTCTTCTGATCGTCGTGATTCTTGGCGTGGTGTTCGCGATGCGGCACGAGCAGAAGCGCGAGCGGCAAGCTAGTAGTCTCACCGAGCTTGCCTTCACCCATGAGTTACGTGCTCAGAACAAGCGGCTCAGGGAAGACACTCAGCGGCTACGGACGGAGCGAGATGAGTTGCTGGGCGTCCTGACCCGATTCGCCGAACTCCTGGAACAGTGTAGCGAAGCCTCCGCTAAACGTCCGCAGTAGAAGGAGCGTAGGCCTCCCAGGTCCAGAGCCACGAGCCCGGCGAGCGAACGGCGCGCGCGGCTGGCGGCGGAGCGAGGCTCGGACCAGTGAATCGGAGCACAATGCCGTCGAGGTCAATCCGCCATACGATTGCCTCGACCGCCCGGGGACGCCAATGAGGCGGGAGGAAAAAGATGCGCCCTTTGGTGCCCTCCTTGAGCGGCTCCGTGAGGCGTACTTTGGCCCCGCCCGGGCTCAGGTCGATCAGCGGAAGTCTCGACCAGCCATCGCGCGTTTCAAGCACGACCGACCTCGGGCCGACCTCGCGCGAATAGCGCCGCAACTCTGACGCCTGCTTTTCTGTCGCTCGAGCCTCGCCAGGAAACATGGTGACCGGATGTATCGCAGGCATCGTGCCAGCGACAAATCC
>DASQAL010000117.1:0-3541 GCA_035635775.1 Candidatus Acidiferrum sp. | reverse complement strand
GATGATGTCGGCCCGTTTCGGCGTCGCGGGCTCCTCCCGGGTCTCGGGCGCCGCGGCCAGCTGGCCCGCGCGGCCGCGCTTCTTGATGAAGGCGAGCAGCTCATCCCGATACTCGTCGTGGTACTTGCTCGGGTCCCAGTCCTCGGTCATCTCGGCTACCAGCCGCTCCGCCATCTTCAGCTCCCGGTCCGGGATCCGCAAGGCCTTCAGATTGGTCCCGGGCACGCGGAGCTTGGAGGGATCGCGCAGCTCGGAGGCGTATCGGAGGACGTCCAGCACCAGGACCCGGTCGTGCACCAGTACCGCGGCGAGATGCTGGCGCGTCTTCACCACCACCGAGGCCACCGCGACCTTGCCGCTGCGCCGCAGGGCCTCGCGGAACAGCGCGTACCCGCGCTCGCCGCCGCGGGCGGGCTCGAGATAGTACGGCCGATCGAAGTAAAGCGGCGGGATCGCGGTTGCTTCCACGAAGGCGAGGACGTCGATGCGCTGGGTTCGCTCGGGGCTCGCCCGCCGCAGATCGGCATCGCTGACGATCACGTAGCGCCCGTTCGTGTGCTCGACGCCCCGTACGATCCGGTCGCCGGGAACCGGCTTGCCCGTGCGCTTGCTGATCTTCTGATACCCGATCGGGGAGCTATCCCGCTTGTCGAGCAGCGTGAAGTCGAGCTCATCGCGCTGCTCGGCCGTCACCAGGGACACCGGGATATTGACGAGACCGAAGCTGATGCTGCCGGTCCACAGCTTGGACGGCACCCGGCGGCTCCGCTCAGTGGGACGCGACGGAACGAATGGCCGGCCCCGGCGCCGGGGCCGGGGCCGCCACGGGACCCAGCGAAGCCGACGCGTCCATCAGGTCGGCCCATGCCGGCCGCACGCGCATGCGGGCGAGCACGTAGAGCACCCGGCGGGGGCTGCCCAGGTCGCACCAGGTCACGCGGGGCAGGCGCGAGACGCCGAGGCGCTCCGGATGCGATTCCAGGACAGCGCGCGAGAAGCTCGCCTTGGCCATGACGGCATAGGCCTGGTCCACCGCCGCCACTTCCCGGTCCGAGTCGACGAAGCGCTGGAGGTCGGCCAGTCGGCTGCTCATCTCGGGTAGCGCCCGCGCCCCGAGCTCCAGCAGGGCCCGCGCCCGCGCGACGACGATCGCGGTGTTCCACAGGCAGCCGGTGGAGAGACACATCTGCGCGCGAGCTTCCGACGGCTTCTCCCAGAACTGGCGCACCGCCGAGACGACGCCGTCGTCGCCGTCGATGGGCGGGCCGGGCTCGATCCAGCCGTACTCGCCCTCGGGCGACGTGGGCTGCCCACCGAGCAGCACCACGCGGTCGGGATGCCGCTCGAGCGAGCCGGCCACCTCCTGGACGTGGGCCATGAAGGTGGCCTCGCCCAGGATGAAGTGATCGGAGGGGAAGACCGCGATCGTCGCGGCCGGATCGCGCCAGGTGATCCATTGCGCGGCGTAGAGGATGGCGGCCGCGGTGCCCCGGTCCTCCGGTTGGAGCAGGACATAGGGCGGCTTCGAGACGCCCGCGAACTCCTCGGCGATGTACGCGGTGTGCTGGCGCACCGTGACCACCACGGTGCGGTCCGTCGAGATGCCGAGCGCCGCCCGGTCCAGCGTCTGTCGCAGCAGGCTCCGCGGGCCGAGCAGCTTCACGTACTGCTTCGGCCGCTCCTCACCGACCACCTGGCGGACGAGGGGCCGGAGCCGAACCCCCTCACCGCCGGCGAGCACGATTCCCCACAGCCCTCGGGAGTCCGTCATCGCGCTACGCGTTGACCTTGCGCTCGTCCCATCGCTTGTCCTCTCGGGGCAGCCCATTCACGAGGCGCGGGGCCACAACACGCGCGGTCTTCTCTTCGCGCCGCCGGGCCAGGCGCCGCGCGGGAACCGCGCTCAGCGCCACGAGCGCCACCAGCGGCGAGAGGAAGAACGCCACCACGAACCAGGCCACGGGCTCGCGGCCTTTCTCCCAGGCGACCCAGGCGGTCACGGACGCCCCTCCGACCCAGGCCCCGAACCCGAACAGTGTGAGGAGGAACCCAGTCTCACGAAGTCGCCCATCAGCTCGTTCATGGCCCTAGCGCCCGACACCCAGCAGGAACAGGATGAGGATGAGGCTCAACGGCACGCCGAGGAGCCAGAGCAGAATGAGTGGCATTACCAGCCTCCCGCCGCGGCCCGGTCCCGCCGCGTCCGATAGTGTGTGAAGGTCATCGGCTCCCCGGAGCCCATCCATCCGCCCACGACACCGCCCATCAGACCGAGCAGCAGGGCGGTCACCGCGGCCAGCGCCGCGTTGCGGGCCGCCATCGCCGCCGCCGGATCCGGCGCGTCCGCGAAGGCCTGGGCCGCCGCGGCCGGCGGGAGCCCGGCGAGCCCGCCGTACCAGCCGCCGAAGTAGGAGGCCGCGCCCATGGACGCCAGCACGACGAGGATCGGCACGGCCACGAGCCAGGCGATCGCGCCGTGCAGCATGGCGGTCTCGGAGCGGCGCAGGCCGGCCACCTTGGCCGTCACCCAGCCGCCGAGGGCGAAGGCCAGGAACGAGCCGAAGACGCTGAACGCCAGCGCCAGGAAGCTCACCTCGCGCCACGTGCCGAAGGGCTGACCGACGCGATGCGCGCCGACCGCGATGGCCGCGAGCCCGAAAACGAGGGCCAGCGCGACCGCCGACAGCGTCCCGACCCATACCGCGCTCCACGCCAGCGGCCACTGCAAGACCTTCTCGTCCATCTCTCGTGCCCTCCTGGTCACGGAAAGAGCAACTTCTGTGCCCGGCCCCGAGGGCCGCGCAATCACGCGCTCTCGCGCGCCGCCGTTCCGCCGCGCGCGAGAAGACGGGAACGTTTACCCGGTAAGAACGGCGCGGAGCCGTTCACGCTCCTCTCTCCCTGGGCAGCAGGCTCGCGATCAGGGGCGCGAACGCGGAGGCTTCGACCGGCTTGGCCACGTGGGTGTCGTAGCCCGCATGGAGCGTGCGGCGCCGGTCCTCGGCCCCCGTGTAGGCGGTGAGCGCGATGGCCGGGAGGTGGCGGCCGTGGACGACCTCGAGCCGACGCACCCGGCGGATCAGGTCATAGCCGTCCTCGCCGGGCATGCCGATGTCGCTCACCAGCACGTCGGGCCAGCGCCGCTCGATGGCCGCCACCGCGTCGGCCACTGATGGCGCGGTCGTCACCTGTGCCCCCTCGAAACCGAGCACCACTTTCAGCACCTCCCGCGTCTCCGCGTCGTCGTCCACGACCAGCACGTCGATGTTCTCGAGCCGGCGGGTCGGGGCCCGATCGGGTCCGTTCGGTCGCGCGCGCGGCGCCGCCGGCCCCGGCCGGACCGCCTGGACCGCCGCGAGGGGCAGGCACACGGTGAAGGTCGCGCCGCGGCCCTCGCCCGGGCTGTCGGCCCGGATGGTCCCCCCGTGCAGCTCCACGATCTGCCGGGCGATCGAGAGCCCGAGGCCGAGGCCGCCGTGCGATCGCATGGTCCCGCTCTCACCCTGGCGGAAGCGGTCGAAGACGCGCGGGAGGAACCTGG
>DASQAL010000116.1:0-11383 GCA_035635775.1 Candidatus Acidiferrum sp. | reverse complement strand
GGCGGGTCGGGGGGTCGCGATGCTCTACCTGACGCTGCACGTGGGGCCGGGCACCTTCCGGCCGCTGCGGGCTACGCGGATCGACGAGCACCGCATGGAGGCAGAGCCGATCGAGATTCCCGAGGCGACCGCGCGCGCCGTCCACGAGGCAAAGCGCGACGGTCGCCGCGTCGTCGCGGTGGGGACCACCACGACGCGGACGCTCGAGTGGGCGGTGGGCGAAGACGGGCGGCTGCGCGACGGGGCGGGGGACGCGGATCTCTTCATCCGTCCCGGCCACCGCTTCCGCGTGGTGGACGCGCTCATCACCAATTTCCACCTGCCGCGCTCGACCCTGCTCGTGCTGGTGGCGGCGTTCGCGGGGCGCGACCTGATCCTGGGCGCGTACCGGCACGCGGTCGCGGCGCGCTACCGCTTCTACTCGTACGGCGACGCCATGCTGATCCAGTGAGTGCGGGGAGCTTCGGCTTCGAGCTGATCCGGACCGACGGCTCCGCGCGTCTCGGCCGCATGCGCACCCCGCACGGCTCCGTGGAGACGCCCGCCTTCATGCCGGTGGCGACGCAGGGCTCGGTCAAGAGCCTGACCCCGGCGGATCTCACCGCGGCCGGCGCCCAGATCGTGCTGGCCAATACCTACCATCTGCTCCTGCGCCCGGGGCACGAGCTGGTGCGCGAGCTGGGCGGGCTGCACCGCTTCATGGGCTGGGATGGGCCCATCCTGACCGACTCGGGCGGGTTCCAGGTCTGGAGCCTCTCCAAGCTGCGGCGCCTCGGGGAAGAGGGCGTCGAGTTCCGCTCCCACGTCGACGGGTCGCTCCGCACGCTCACGCCGGAGTCGGTCGTGGCCGCCCAGCACGCGCTGGGCGTCGACGTGCTCCACCCGCTGGACGAATGCCTCGCGCATCCGGCCACCCTGGCCCAGACCGAGCGCTCGCTCGCGCTGACTCTACGCTGGCTGCACCGAGCGGTCGCGGCGCATCGGGCCGGGGGCGCGCCGGGCGCGCTCTTCGGCATCGTGCAGGGCGGCACCTCGCATGCGCTGCGGCGCCAAGCGGTGGAGGAGACCTGCACGCTGGATCTGCCCGGCTACGCGATCGGCGGGCTCGCGGTGGGCGAGCCCAAGCCGGCGCTGTACGACATCGCCGAGCTGGTGGCCGCGCGGCTGCCCGCCGCCCGCCCGCGCTACCTCATGGGCGTGGGCAAGCCGACCGATCTGGTGGAGGCGGTGGCCCGCGGCGTCGATCTCTTCGACTGCGTGCTGCCGACTCGCAACGGTCGCAACGGCCAGGCCTTCACTCCGGACGGGCCGCTCAACATCAGCAACGCCCGTTTCACGCGCGACGCGGCGCCGCTCGACCCCGCGTGCCCGTGTGAGGCGTGTCGCCGGTTCTCACGGGCCTATCTCCGCCACCTCTTCGGCGCGCGCGAGCTCCTCGGCTACCGGCTCCTCACGCTGCACAACCTGACCTTCTACCTGGCGCTCATGCGGCAGATGCGGGAGGCGGTCGCGAGCGGCGACTTTGGCTCGTTCCGGTCTCGGTTTCTGGAGCGTTATGGGGTAGAATCCGTGGGCGGCTCGGCCGACATTCCCGCGGACTCGGAGGCCTGATTTTCATGATCGATCTCGCATACGCGATGGCGCCGTCGCCCGGCGGCGGGGGCAACGGCGGCGGCATGCTCCAGATCCTCCCGCTGATGATCGGCATGTTCGCCATCATGTACTTCCTGATCATCCGCCCC
Source organism: Candidatus Acidiferrum sp. (assembly GCA_035635775.1). Classification (GTDB taxonomy): domain Bacteria; phylum Methylomirabilota; class Methylomirabilia; order Rokubacteriales; family CSP1-6; genus CAMLFJ01. Next base: position 9,641 of record DASQAL010000116.1, on the reverse strand, counting down.
CAGCAGAAGCAGAAGCGCGAGCGCGAGAACCTCCTCCGGGCGATCAAGAAGGGCGACCGCGTCGTCACCTCGGGCGGACTCTACGGCACGGTGGTGGGGCTGTCCGAGCACACCGTGACCCTGAAGGTGGCCGATCAGGTGAAGCTCGACTTCGAGCGGTCCGCCATCGGGCGCATCGTGCCCGCCGCGGGCGACAAGGAGTCGAGCGCCTAGGATGCGTCGTCAGCTCGGCGTTCGCATCGCCCTCGTGGTGGTCGTCATCGCGGTGTCGGTCTGGTACCTGTACCCGCCCGCCAAGGCCATCAACCTGGGCCTCGACCTCCAGGGCGGGATCCATCTCGTCCTCGGCGTGGACGTGGACAAGGCCCTCGAAGCCCAGGTCGATCGGGCGGGGGACACCGCGCGGGCGGAGCTGGAGAAGAAGGGGATCGGGGTCACCCGGGTCGAGCGGCGGGGCACCACCGAGCTCGTCCTCCAGCTCGCCTCCCCGCCGAGCTGGGACGCGGCGGTGAAGACGACCGACGAGATCCTGGGCCCCTTCGACCGGAAGGAAGCCGATCAGGCCGCCGGCCGCCTGGTGCTGGCGCTCAAGCCGCGCGAGGCCACGAACATTCGCGAGCTGGCGGTGCGGCAGGGGCTCGAGACCATCCGCAACCGCATCGACCAGTTCGGCGTGGCCGAGCCTTCCATCCAGCAGCAGGGCGAGAACCGCATCCTGGTGCAGCTGCCGGGGGTGCAGGATCCGGGGCGGGCCAAGGCCCTCATCGGCAAGACCGCACTGCTCGAGTTCAAGATGGTGGACGAGCGCACCGACCCGGAGACCGCGCTCAAGACCGGCCCGCCTCCCGGCGCCGAGATCCTCTACCAGCGCCGGGTGGACAAGCAGACCCGGGAAGAGCGGAAGGTGCCGTTCCTCGTCCAGAAGAAGGCGGCGATCACCGGGCGGGACGTGTCCACCGCGCGCGTCTCCATCGACCAGAACACGAGCGAGCCCTACGTCTCCGTGGACTTCAACGCCGCGGGGGCCCGGGCCTTCTCGGAGCTGACCAACGCCAACGTGGGCAAGCGCCTCGCCATCGTGCTCGACGGCAACGTCCACTCGGCCCCGCAGATCCGCGAGCGCATTCCCTCCGGGCGGGCCCAGATCACGGGCGGGTTCAGCACCGACGAGGCGACCGACCTCGCCATCGTCCTGCGGGCGGGTGCGCTCCCCGCGCCGGTCCAGGTGCTCGAGGAGCGGACGGTCGGGCCCTCCCTGGGCGCGGACTCGATCCGCCAGGGCATGGTCGCCATCTTCGCCTCCACCGCGCTGGTGTTCGTGTTCATGCTGGTCTACTACCGCCTGTCCGGGCTCGTCGCGGACGTGGCGCTGGGGCTCAACCTCCTGCTGCTGATGGGGACCATGGCGGGCTTCCACGCCACCCTGACCCTGCCCGGCATCGCGGGCATCGCGCTCACCATCGGCATGGCGGTGGACACGAACATCCTGATCTTCGAGCGCATCCGGGAAGAGCTGCGCGCCGGCAAGACGGTGCGCGGGGCCATCGACGCGGGTTTCTCGCGCGCGTTCAAGACGGTCATCGACACCCACGTGACCGTGCTCGTGTCGGGCCTCATCCTGTTCCAGTTCGGGACCGGGCCGGTCAAGGGCTTCGCGGTGACCCTGATGATCGGCATCGCGGTCAGCCTGTTCACCGCCGTCTTCTTCACGCGGCTGCTCTTCGACCTGATCTACATGGGGCAGCGCAAGCGGGAGACGCTGTCGATATGATCCAGCTGTTTCGGGACTCCAACTTCGACTTCGTCGGCCGGCGGCGCTGGGCCTATGTCATCTCGATCCTCTTCATCCTGGCCGGGCTCGGCTCCATGGTGGCCAAGGGCGGCCTGCGCTACGGGATCGACTTCTCCGGCGGCACCCTGATCCAGGTGCGGTTCGAGAAGCCGGTCTCGGTGGACCGGATCCGGCACGCGCTCGAGACAGTGCAGATGGGCGAGAGCGTCATCCAGGAGTTCGGGGACACCCGGGAGTACCTGCTCCGGCTCCCCCTGGCCGCCCTGTCCTCCGAGGAGGTGACGCGGCGCACCCAGGACGCCCTCTCCAAGGACCCCGAGCTGGGCAAGCACGAGATCAGGCGGGTGGAGTTCGTGGGCCCCCAGGTAGGGAAGGACCTCCAGGTCCAGGCCATCTACGCCGTGCTGTGGAGCATGGCGGGCATCCTGGCCTATATCGCGATCCGGTTCGACCTCATGGGCGGGCTGGCCTCCGTGGCCGCCATCGTCCATGACGTGCTGATCTGCCTGTCGGCCATGTCGCTGACCAACCGGGAGATGTCCCTCGCGATCCTGGCTGCCCTGCTCACCATCATCGGCTACTCGGTCAACGACACCATCGTGGCCTATGACCGGGTGCGCGAGAACCGGGCCAAGAAGCGCCGGGGTGAGACCTTTGCGACCCAGATCAATAACGCCATCAATCAGACCCTCTCCCGGACCGTCCTGACCGCCCTGACGGTCTTCTTCAGCACCGCCGTCCTGTACTTCTTCGGGGGCAAGGTCCTGGAGGATATGGCCTTCGTGCTGACGATCGGGGTCATCACGGGCACCTTCTCGACGATCTACATCGCCGCTTCCCTCATCGTGGACTGGTCGAACTGGCGCGAGCGCTGGACCGGCAAGAGGAAAAAAGCGGTAGCAAAAGCCTGATTTTAGTGGCAAAATTAGTGGTCAACCTGGGGAGGGAGACGGTTGACCCAACTGCAGACGCTGATCGAGGAGATCCCCAAGTACCAGCCTGCCGCCAACCTGGATCTCCTGGAGCGCGCCTACCGATTCTCTGAGCGCTCCCACCTGGGCCAGCAGCGGGCGTCCGGCGAGCCCTACCTTTCCCACCCTCTCGAGGTCGCCGGCCTCCTCGTCAACTTCAAGATGGACGTGACCACGGTCACGGCCGGCCTCCTCCACGATGTTCTCGAGGACACCAAGACCACCAAGGGTGATCTTCAGCGCGAGTTCGGCACCGAGATCGCCGACCTGGTGGACGGGGTGACCAAGATCGGCAAGCTGGCCTTCTCCTCTCGGGAGGAGCGTCAGGCCGAGAACTTCCGCAAGATGCTGGTGGCCATGGCGCGGGACCTCCGCGTGCTGATGATCAAGCTGGCCGACCGGCTGCACAACATGCGGACACTGCAGTACCTGCCCACGGAGAAGGCCCGGAAGATCGCCCAGGAGACCCTCGACATCTACGCCCCCCTGGCCCACCGGCTCGGGATGGCCAAGGTCAAGGCGGAGCTGGAGGACCTGGCCCTCCGGGTCTTGCATCCGGATGACTACCAGGAGCTGATGCGGCGCGTCGCCAAGCGGCGGCTCGAGCGCGAGGCGGAGATCAACCACCTGATCACGCTCCTGCACGAGAAGCTGGGCGAGGTGGGGATCGGGTCCAAGATCGCGGGACGCCCCAAGCACTTCTACTCGATCTGGAAGAAGATGCACGAGGGCGGGCGCGAGTTCGACGAGATCTACGACCTCACCGCGGTCCGCGTGCTGACCAATACCGTTCGCGACTGCTATGGGGCCCTCGGGGTCGTGCACTCGCTGTGGAAGCCGGTGCCCGGCCGCTTCAAGGACTTCATCGCCATGCCCAAGGTCAACATGTACCAGTCGCTGCACACGACGGTGATCGGGCCCAAGGGCGACCCGGTCGAGATCCAGATCCGGACCGGGGAGATGCATCGGATCGCCGAGGAGGGCATCGCGGCCCACTGGCTCTACAAGGAGAAGCGGAGCGACCGCGACAAGTTCGACGACGCCTTCACCTGGCTGCGTCAGCTCCTGGAGTCGCAGAAGGAGACGAGCGATCCCAAGGAGTTCCTCGATAGCGTCCGCCTCGACCTGTTCCCGGACGAGGTGTACGTCTTCACCCCGCGCGGGGACGTGAAGGCCCTCCCGGATGGGGCGACGCCGGTGGACTTCGCCTACACCGTGCACACCGACGTCGGCCACCACTGTGTCGGCGCCAAGGTGAACGGCAAGCTGGTGCCGCTGCGTTACACGCTCCACCAGGGCGACATCGTCGAGATCGTGACGTCGCCCACCCAGCATCCGAGCCGCGACTGGCTCAAGATCGTCAAGTCGAACCGCGCCCGCGCCAAGATCAACCAGTGGCTGAAGATCGAGGAGCGCGCTCGTTCGCTGACCCTCGGCCGGGAGTTCTTCGACCGTGAGGCCCGGAAGTACCGGCTGGCGCCGGCGACCCTGCTCGCCTCCGACGAGATGAAGAAGCTCATCACCGAGATGGGTTTCCCGACGGTGGACGATCTCCTGGCCTCGATCGGCTACGGCAAGACCTCGATCCAGCAGGTCCTCGGCCGGGTGGCCCCGGCCCCCCCCGCCGACAGCGAGGCCCATGCTGAGGCCAAGCCAGCCCGCCCGGCCCGGAGGGGCGACGGCCCCGCGGTCCGGATCCGCGGCGTGGACGACCTGCTCGTCCGCTTCGGGAAGTGCTGCGCGCCGGTGCCCGGCGACGGGATCGTGGGCTTCATCACCCGGGGGCGCGGCCTGACCGTCCACGCGCGCGACTGCCTCACGGTGGTCAAGAACGTGCTCGAAAAGGAGCGGCTGGTGGCGGTCGAGTGGGAGGCGGGCGAGCCGACCAAGCGGCCGGTTCGGATCGCGGTCTACATCGGCCGGGACCGCCCGGGCCTGCTGGCGGAGATCACGAGCGCCATCTCCTCTCGCCAGGGGAATATCATCAAGGCCGAGATCACCGTGACCGAGGATCGCAAGGGTCTGAACCACTTCGTGGTCGAGGTCGACGACCTGCGTCAGCTCCAGGACATCATGCAGGCCATCCGCGAGGTGAAGGACATCGCCAACGTCGAGCGGGTCCGAGGGGTCTAGCCCGCCAGCAGTCGCCAGCCGTCCCCAGCCATGCCCCCAGTCATGTGATGACCCGCCGGCAGTTCGAAACGCTCGTCGATTCGGCCCTCCGCAAGCTGCCCCGTGCCTTCCGCGACAAGCTGGCCAATATCGCCGTCGTGGTCGAGGACTGGGCGGACGACCAGACCCTGGCCGAGATGGGGATCGAGCCGCCGGACACCCTCTACGGCCTCTACCGGGGCATCGACATCACCCGCCGGGACTCCTCCTACGGCAATGTCCTGCCCGACACCATCCACATCTACCAGGGGCCGATTGAAGAGGACTGCGCGGATCCCGAGGAAATGGCTGATCTCGTCCGTGACGTCGTGGTCCATGAGGTCGGCCACTACTTCGGGCTCGATGACCAGACCATGGATGAAATTGAGGGGAATGAGGGCCACTGACCCCTGACGAATTTTGCTTGACAGGATTTTCATTTGTTCATATGGTTTCAGCATACGCTGAAAATGAAGGAACAAGTGAAAGTGGACGTGAAGGAATGGCGAAAGCAGACGATATCAAGACCCTGGCAGCGCAGCGGGTCCGCGAACTCATGTCGAAAGCCAGCGGGTGGGAGCAGTTTGTCGACATGAAGGTAGGCGGCCAAACCGCTGATCTCGTGATGAAATTCAAGATGGGTGACAAGCCCCACACCCTGGCGATCGGTGTCACTTCCCTCGGCCAGCCCCGCCAGATTCGCGAGACCGTGACCAGGCTTTTGGAGATCCGTAAAGAGATGCCGGAGGCCTACCCGGTGGCGGTGTCTCCGTACATCAGCCCCCAGAGTGCGTCCCTGCTCAAGCGGAGCGGGCTCGGCTATCTCGACCTGTCCGGCAATTGCTATCTGAGCTTCGAGAACGTCTTGATCGAGAAGGAGGGCAAGCCCAACCTGCGGCCCTCCACCCGCCCGCTCAAGTCCCTGTTCGCTCCCCGGGCCACACGGGTCGTAAGGGTCGTCTTGGTGGACCCCCAGCATGCCTGGCGGCTCGAAGAGCTGGCCAAGGCGGCCGACGTGAGCCTGGGCCATGCCCACAACGTGGTGAAGCGGCTGGAGGAGCTGTCCTGGGTGGAGCGGAACGGCCAGCAGCGCATCCAGGTCACCCGGCCGGGCGAGCTACTGGACGCCTGGGTGGACGCCTACTCGTACCGGCAGAACGACGTGCAGGCCTATTTCTCCCCGGAGCGGATCACCCGCGGGCTGGTGGCGGAGCTGGGTCGGGCGGCCCACGAGGCGCACCGGCGGTACGCGTTCACGCTCCATTCCGGCGCCGCGCTGGTCGCCCCGAACGTCCGCTTCCCGGCCATCCACTGCTACCTCGAGGGCGACCCCGAGCCGGTGGCGCGCTCGCTGGGGCTGCGGCCGGGCGAGGGGGAGGGGAATGTCTACCTGCTCGCCCCGTACGACCAGGGCGTCTTCTACGCGCCGCTCGCGAAGGGCGGGCTCCCGGTCGTCTGCCTGCCCCAGCTCTACGCGGATCTCTACCACTACGAGCGCCGGGGGCGGGATCAGGCCGCCCATCTGAGGCGCGAAGCGATGGGTTACTGAGTCTCCGACCGAAGGGAGGTGAGACCCGATATGCCGAAGCGTAAGAAGGCGGTCAAGAAGGGCGGCAAGAAGAGGAAGGCCACCAAGAAGGGCAAGAGGAAGTAGCGAAGCGTGACGTCATTTCTCAAGGAAAGGAGGTGACGACCCTCATGGCGAAGAAGAAGAAGGCAGCCAAGAAGAAGAAGAAGTAGGTGCTGTAGTCGTGCGGTGGGGGGTGGCGGCCTCCCACCGGGACTCATTTTGAAGCTAAGCTTCAGAGTACGGCGGGGGGTGGCGACACCCCCCGCCCGCTTTTTGTACCGAGCTAGACGACCTTGACGACCTTGCCGGCCTTCAGACAGCGCGTGCAGACGCGCATCCTCTGCACCCGGCCCTTGACCATGGCACGCAGCGAGACGAGATTCACGAGCCACCGCCGCTTGGTCACGTTGTGGGCGTGGCTGATCTTGTGACCGACGGCCGGACCCTTCCCGCAGACATCACAGCTTCGAGCCATGCTGATCCCCTGCCGATCCGTGATCTGAGTGTGGTTTGCTGGATGCGGCCACCTTTTATAGCATGAGGGCTGGCATGAGGCAAACCGTTGGCCCGACTAAGCCGGCAGGCGCCCCGAGCGGCAGTGCGGGGGTGCCCGCGACCCATCCCCTCGCCACGCCGCTCCAGTTCCTCAAGGGCGTCGGGCCCCAGCGGGCCAAGCTTTTGGCCAACCTGGGCCTGCAGACCGTGGAGGACGCGCTCTACTACCTCCCGGCCCGGCACGAGGACCGCAGCCAGCTCACGCCGCTGCGGAGCCTCAAGCCCGACGACGTCACCACGGTGACGGGCACCATCCGGGCGATCAGCCCGCCCCCACGGAACCGGCCGCGGGTACCGTTGTCGGTGCTCCTGAGCGACGGCACCGGCTACCTCACCTGCGTGTGGTTCGGCCAGGCGTACCTCGAGCGGCTCTTCCAGCGCGGCCAGCGCCTCATCGTGCACGGCAAGGCGCAGCGCTACCGCTCGGGGCCGCTGCAGATGCACGTGAAGGACTACGAGATCGTGGAGGACGACCCGGGCGAGGGCGCGGGGGATCCGTCGGACGAGACGCTTCACACCGGTCGCCTGGTGCCGGTCTACGGGCTGACCCGTGGACTCACCGCGCGGCCGATGCGGCGGCTGATGAAGCGCCTGGTCGACGCCTACGTGGACGGCCTGGAGGATCCGCTGCCCGAGGTGCTGCGGGCGCGCCACCGTCTCGTCCCACTGCCCGAGGCCCTGCGCGCCGGCCACTTCCCGAAGGCGGACAGTGACCACGCCAGCGCGCGTCGGCGGCTCGTCTACGACGAGTTCCTGCTACTCCAGCTGGGGCTCGCGATCCGCCGGCAGCGCCAGGGCCGTCAGCCCGGCCTCGCGATGAACCCACCCGGCGCGCTCGCCCGGCGTCTGCTCGGCTCGCTCCCGTTCGCGCTGACGGAGGCGCAGGAGCGGGTGTGGCGCGAGATCCGGCAGGACATGGCCGAGCCCTACCCGATGAACCGCCTGCTCCAGGGCGACGTGGGCTCGGGCAAGACGGTGGTGGCCGCCCTCGCGATTCTCACCGCGGTCGAGGCCGGCTATCAGGCGGCTCTCATGGCGCCGACCGAGATCCTGGCCGAGCAGCACCTCATGACGCTGACCCAGCTCCTCGGCCCCCTCGACGTGGAGGTGGCGCTCCTGACCAATGCGGTGAAGGGCAAGGCGCGCGAGCGCATGCTCGCGGCCGCCGCGGCGGGCGAGATCGGCTGCGTGGTCGGCACCCACGCCCTGGTCCAGGACAACGTGAAGTTTCACCGGCTCGGACTGGCCGTGGTCGACGAGCAGCACCGATTCGGCGTGCACCAGCGCGCGACGCTCAAGCGCAAGGGCGAGAGCCCGGACGTGCTGGTGATGACCGCCACCCCGATCCCGCGCACGCTCGCCCTCACCCTCTACGGCGATCTCGAGGTCTCGGTGATCGACCAGCTCCCCCCCGGGCGCAAGCCGGTGCTCACCCGGGCGCGTCCCGGCTCGGCCCGCGGGAAGATCTACCGGTTCCTGCGCGAGCAGGTGACCGAGGGCCGCCAGGTCTACGTGGTCTGCCCGCTGGTGGAGGAGTCGGAGGTCCTCGATCTCCAGGCCGCGACCGAGATGGCCGAGCGCCTGCAGCACGAGGTCTTCCCCGATCTCTCGATCGGCCTGCTGCACGGGCGCATGCCCTTCGCGGAAAAGGACCGCGTGATGCGGGAGTTCAAGGCGGGGGCCATCCACATGCTGGTCTCCACCACCGTGATCGAGGTGGGGATCGACGTGCCCAACGCCTCCGTGATGCTGGTGGAGCACGCGGAGCGCTTCGGCCTCTCCCAGCTCCACCAGCTCCGGGGGCGCGTCGGCCGCGGGCCGTGGAAGAGCTACTGCATCCTGCTCTCGGGCGCCTCGTCGGAGGACGCCAAGCGGCGGCTCGAGGCGATGACCGCCACCAATGACGGCTTCAAGATCGCGGAGGCGGATCTGTCTCTCCGGGGACCGGGTGATTTTTTCGGCACCCGCCAGTCGGGCTTGCCCGAGTTCCGCGTGGCCGATCTGGTCCGCGACGCGGCGGCGCTCGAAGCCGCGCGGCGCGACGCGGTCGCGGTGATCCGCGAGGATCCCAATCTCCTCGCGCCGCCGCACCGGGCGCTGCGGGCCGCGCTGCTCCAGCGCTGGCGGGGCAAGCTCGACCTGGCCGGGGTGGGCTGATGCGCGGCCGGGCGCGGTGGGCCCTGGTGGGCGCGCTCGTGCTGGGCGCGGTCGGCGCGCCGGCGCCGGGGGCGGGCCAGAGCAGCGTCGAGGTGGCCCGCGCCCGCCAGGTGCTGGAAGACTACTTCGCGTGCGAGCGCACCCGGCGCTTCGCACCGTGCTGGCCGCGCCTGTCGAAGCGGGTGCAGGCCGACTGGGCGCGGCAGGGGCGGGGAACCGTCGGCGAGTACGCGGAGTCGCGGGCGGCCGCGGAGCCGCGCTACTCCGACTTCCGCGTGCTCCAGATCCGGCGCAGCCCCGCGCGCGTGGTGTTCCTGGTCGAGGCCACGCGCGACGCGGAGAAGGATGGCCTGCCCGATCGCGTCGAGTACGCCGTCCTCCGCGAGGGCGAGCAGTGGAAGATCGACGGCCGCCGCGTCGGCCAGTCGGAGACGACCCCGTGACC
>DASQAL010000115.1:0-4855 GCA_035635775.1 Candidatus Acidiferrum sp. | reverse complement strand
ACGCACGTTTCCGCGGAAACGTCCCGGCGCCTGGCGTGCGACGCGGGCCGGGTGGTGATGCGCCACGATGAGGAGGGGCGCGTGGTCGAGGTCGGGGCGCGGACGCGCACGATCCCGCCCGCGCTGCGGCGGGCTCTCCAGCACCGGGATCACGGCTGCCGCTTCCCGGGGTGCGGGGTGCGGTTCGGACAGGGGCATCATCTCCAGCACTGGGCGCAGGGCGGCCCGACGACGCTCTCGAACCTCGCGCTGCTCTGTCGACGGCACCACCGCGCGGTGCACGAGGAGGGCTACCAGGTCGCGCGGGCGCCCGACGGGGCGCTCCAGTTCCGACGGCCGGCCGGCCGGCCCCTGCCCGAGGTGCCGCCGCCCGTCGCGGTGCTCGCTGATCCCGTGCACACGCTCCGGCAGCAGCACGACTCGCAGGGCCTGCATCTCCACCCGCGCACGGCGTGTCCCGGCTGGCTCGGGGAGCGCCTGGATGTGGGGTGGGCGATCGGCGTCCTGCACCCCCGCTGCGCGCAACCGCGCCCCGCACCTTGACAGGGGTGGGCGGGGCGCAGTCTCATGGCTCACGCGGAGGTGCTGTCATGCGATCCGATCGCCTGCTTGCGACCATCGACTTCCACACCGCGGGGATCGGGATGCGCCTGCTCACGAGCGGACTCGGGCGCCTACCCGGAAGCACGATCGCGGAGAAGCGCAGGTGGTTTCACGAGCACCAGGACCATCTGCGGACCGCCCTTTGCCTCGAGCCGCGCGGGCATCGCGGCCTGCTGATCGCGGTGATGACCGAGCCCGTCACACCGGCCGCGCACTTCGGCCTCTTCTTCATGTACCCCGGCGGCTACTACGTGTCGTGCGGCGAGGGGACGATCGGGGCCGCCACGGTGGCCGTGGAGACCGGGCTGGTGGAGCGGACCGGAGCGGAGACCAATGTGCTGATCGACACGGAGGCGGGTCCGGTGGAGACGATCGTGCGCTCGGCCGGCGACCGCGTCCGCGAGGTCACGCTGCGGTGGGCCCCGTCCTTCATGGCACTGCCGGAGCAGGTCGTCGAGGTCGACGGCGTGGGCGAGGTACCGGTCGACGTCGCGATCGGGGTGGGCAACGTCTTCGCCATCGTGGAGGCGAAGCATCTCGGCGTGTCGGTACGGCGCGAGCTCGCGAAGCGCATCGCTCAGCTGGGGATGGCGGTCCGGCACGCGGTCAACGCTCAGCTCCGGGTCGAGGTGCCAGGCCTCCTCGGCAAGACCAGCGTGGACAACGTGCTCGTCCACGAGCTGCCGGATGCCGACGGCGTGTCACCCAACGCGCTCGTGTGGGGTCCGGGCCAGGTCGACGCGGCGCCGTGCGGCTCGGGCACGTGCGCCCGCCTGGCGCTCTTCCACCATCGCGGCCTCATGGGGGTCGGCTCCACGTTCGTGAGCCAGGGGCTGCTCGGCTTGAGCTTCACGGCACGGATCGGTGGCCTGACCCGCGTGGAAGGGCGCGCGGCGATTCTTCCCGAGATCACCGGAACGGCGTACCTGACCGGGTTCAGCCAGCACCTGTTCGATCCCGACGACCCGATGAAGGCCGGCTACCTGCTGGACGTGTGATGGGGCGGGGCCCTCGGAGGGGGCGAGCGGGCGTCGAGCGCCCGCCCCGCCACCCCCCGGGCTGCGTCTAGAACGTGAGCGGATCGGTCAGGCGCACCCAGCGCCCGCCCTTCACCACCGCCAGGAACGAGGAGTTGGCGCCCTGATGCTTGTCGGGGCCGAAGTTGGCCTCGGGGCCGTTGAAGATGTCGCGGTAGCCCTTGATGGACTCCAGGCCCTTGACGAAGTTGTCGGTGGTCAGCTCGGGGCCGGTCTTCTCCAGCCCCAGCACCGTCAGGTCGGCGGCCACGTGCCCGTAGATCGCGCCGATATTGGGATCGACCTTGTAGCGGTCCTTGTAACGGTCGAACCACTTCTGGGCGGGCGCGCCCAGCGTGTCGTGATAGGGCATGGCGGTCAGGCCCATGGCGTAGAAGCCTTCCGTCACGCCGCCCTGGGCGGCCGCCACGAAGAGGTCATAGGACGCGGCGGAGCCCAGGAAGTCCACGTCGGTCCAGCCCATCTTGCGCGCGGTGGCGTACGGCACGATCGAGTCGCGCACGATGGTGCCGAGGACCACCAGATCGCAGTTGGCCGCCTTCAGCTTGGTGACCTGCGCGCTGAAGTCCTGGTCGGTCGGCTTGTGGGTGACCGTCTCCACGATCTTGAGCTTCATCTTCTCGGCCTGGGCCTGCACGCCGTCGAGCACTTCCTTGCCGAAGTCGGTGTCCTGGTACATCGCGCAGAGCGCCTTCTTGCCCTTGTTGGTCACGAAGTAGTTGATGCCCGCCTTCACCTGGTCGACGTAGCTGGCCGCCCCGTAGAACTTCAGCTTGTGGAAGGGGTCGTACATCGAGCGGGCGGCGGAGAGCGGGAAGAGATTCAGCACTCCGGCGTCGAACTGATCCTTGAACAGCGCATTGTTCATCGGGGTGCCGAGGCCACCCACGATCGCGAAGACGCGGTCGCGGTTGAAGAGCTTGGCCCCCGCCTGGACCGCGCGCGGCACCTGGTACTGGGTGTCCTCGATGACGAGGCGGATCTTGCGGCCGTGGATGCCGCCCGCCTCGTTGACCTCGTCGAAGCGCATCTTCACCGCGTTCGAGGAGGACACCCCGTAGGTGGCGGCGGGGCCGGAGAGGTCGGTGTGCATGCCGAGCACGATCTCGGTCTTGGTGACGCCGCGCGTCTCCTTCTGGGCCGTCGCCACGCCCGCGAAGGCCACCACCGCCGCCAGCACGCTGACTGCGAGTCGCTTCTTCATCCTTGGCTCCTTTCGTACATGCCGTCGATCAGATCCTTGTACTTCACGTTGACGAAGGTGCGCTTCAGCTTCATGGTCGGGGTCAGCTCCTCGTCCTCCGCGGTGAGGAGCTGCTCGATCAGCCGGAACGCCTTGATGGTCTCCACCCGCGCGAGCTCCCGGTTCACGCGCTCGATCTCGCTCCAGATCAGGTCCTGCACCTCGCGGGCCCGGCAGAGGGAGGCGAAGTTGCTGAACGGCACGTTCCGCTCCTGGGCGAACTGGGCCACCGTCTCGTGGTCGATCATGACGAGGCAGGAGAGGAACTTGCGCTGGTCCCCGATCACCACCGCGTCGGAGATGAAGGGCGAGAACTTGAGCTGGTTCTCGATCTCGGACGGGGTGACGTTCTTGCCGCCCGCGGTGATGATGATGTCCTTCATGCGGTCGGTGATGCGGACGAAACCGTCGGCGTCGATGGTGCCCACGTCGCCGGTGTACAGCCACCCGTCCACGATGGTCTCCGCGGTCTTCTCCGGCTTGCCGTAGTAGCCCATGAACACGTGCGGGCCCTTGAGCAGGATCTCGCCCGCCGGTGACAGGCGCACTTCGGTCTCCGGCCGGGCTACCCCCACCGTGCCGAGCTTGATGCGATTGGGAGGCATCGCGGTGGCGAGGCCAGTGTTCTCGGTCTGGCCGTAGACCTCGTACATGTCGAGCCCGAGGGCCAGGTACCAGCGGATCAGGTCCGGGGCGATGGGGGCGGCGCCGGTGGCGACGCCGCGGGCGCGATGCAGCCCGATCGAGCGCTTGACGTTGTCGAGCACGAGGAAGTCGGCCACCCGGAACGCGGCCCGCAGGGCCAGGGACGGCCGGCGCCCCTCGATGCGGCGACCGGCCAGCCGCAGCCCGATGCGGATGGCCCGGTCGTAGGCGAAGCGGCCGAGCCAGGTGGCGTCCCGCATGCGCAGCGCCACCCCGGAGTAGAACTTCTCCCAGATCCGCGGCACCGCGAAGAACAGCGCGGGCGCCACTTCGCGGATATTCTCCGGGACCGTGTCGATGCTCTCCGCGAAGTTCACGGTGGCGCCGGTGTAGAGCGGGTTGAAGACCGTGAACGTCCGCTCGGCCACGTGGCAGAGGGGCAGGAAGGAGAGCTGCTGGTCGCCTTCGCGCAGGGGGGTGATGAAGTCGGCGTACTCGAGCTGGAACAGGATATTGCGGTGGCTCAGCATCGCCCCCTTGGGCGGGCCGGTGGTGCCGGAGGTGTAGACCAGGATGGCCAGGTCCTCGGGGCGGGGGAGCTCGACGAGCCGGTCGTAGGCCTCGGGATGCTCGCGGTCGTGGGCGTCGCCCAGCTCGAGGAGGGCCTCGAAGGTCATCACCTGGTCGTCCTGGAAGGCGTGCAGCCCGTCCATGTCGAAGACGAAGATCTTCACCAGCTCCGGGCAGCGCCCGCGGACTGCCAGCGCCTTGTCGAGCTGCTCCTCGTTCTCCACGAAGAGGAAGCGGGTGCCGCTGTCGTTGACGATGTACTCGACCTGGCGGGCCGAGTCGGTCGTGTAGATGCCGTTGGGGATCGCCGCGACCGACATGATGCCGAGATCGGTGTAGAGCCACTCCGGACAATTGTCCGCCATGATCGAGACCACGTCCCCGGGCCGGAGGCCCAGCGCCACCAGCCCGAGCCCCACCGCGCGTGCCTGCCGGCCGTACTCGCGCCACGAGATGGCCCGCCAGATCCCGAGGTGCTTCTCCCGCATGGCCACCCGGTCGCCGCGCTCCCGCACCACGTGACGGAAGAGCTTCGGCAGGGTGTCCTGGCCGTGCACGGTCACGGGCCGGGCGGCCTCGGTAGGGGAGGGGGCGGGGCGAGTCGTCAGCGCCATGTCTTCTTCCTTTTCCAGCGCCGCGTCCCGCGGACGCTCGACTCCTTGAGGCCCAGGTAGAACTCCCGGATATCGTCCTTCTGGAGCAGCCGCTCGCAGGTATCTTCCATCACGATCCGGCCCAGCTCCAAGACATAGCCGTA